>CAZYRP010000025.1:0-38370 GCA_964649465.1 uncultured Granulosicoccaceae bacterium
TGCGACATTAAATATACAACTGAAATTTAGCTCTCTGATTATCGCTACAAAATGGCCCCGCGTCAATGATTACACTTGACCGTCTAAAGCCAAACAACTGTGGATAACTTACACGAACAGTAATAGACTAATTTCCGTCGTTGTGAAGCGGCTGATTTGACCCGCTGCGATTTACTACCGCCCGTGAATCGCAGGAATGGAGAGCACGCTGGCTCAAATCACGGTTAGTTTCACCAGCGCAGACTTGAAAGCTGCAAATTGCCGGCACAATTCCGCCAATACAGGTTGGCCTGCAATGTTTGCCAACCAAGGGTTGGAAGGCAATCAGTAAAACTAGTCTGCAGCAGCAGAGTTTCACATCGACTGCAGTTACTACCGCTGATAAATCTTAAGAATTTATTGTTGCCTTTTTTTGGCCGATTTGGCCTGTGGCCGTTTGGCCGTTTTCGGGGAGTGTGTCGTTGTCCGTCTGGAATCGTTGTCTGTCTCATTTATCAAACGAATTGTCTGGTCAGGAAATGTCGACCTGGGTTTTATGCTTACAAGCTAATGAAACTGAAGATTGCATTAAGTTACTCGCACCGAACGAATACGTGCGTGAGAAAGTTGAATCGAGTTATGTTCCCAGAATTAAAGAAATAGCCGCTAAACTCGCTGAAAGAGATGAATTTAGCGTGTTTCTGGATGTTGGCATTGGCGAAATACCTACCCCGGCCAAACCCGTTAGTTCCAAACCCATCGGTTCAAACCCAATGGCTTCGTCAGAGGCAAATTCTTCTGACTACACCACCAATGGTACCGGGGCTACAACCACTTCGTTAAGGCCTGCTAAAGATTTCCAGACAGCGCTGAACCCGTCTTTTAACTTCGATACTTATATTGAAGGTAAATCTAATCAGTTCGGTCGAGCTGCGGCGCTGCAAATAGGTGAAAACCCGGGTGGATCTTATAATCCCCTGTTCATTTATGGTGGCGTCGGGCTGGGCAAAACCCATCTGATGCAGGCAGTCGGCAATTTAATGGTCAGCCGCGGTGCCCGCAAAGTGCAGTACCTGCACTCGGAACGGTTTGTACGAGAAATGGTGCAATCTCTGCGCAACGGCACGCAGGATAAATTCAAAAAGCATTATCGCAGTCTTGATGCACTATTAGTTGATGACATTCAGTTCTTTGCCAACAAGACGCAAACTCAGGAAGAATTTTTTCATACCTTTAACGCGCTGCTTGAAAACGGCCAGCAGATTATTATGACGTGTGATCGCTACCCACAAGAGATTGATGGCGTCGAAGAACGACTTAAATCACGATTCGGCTGGGGTTTAACTGTTGCTATTGAACCACCGGAACTTGAAACACGTGTCGCTATTCTTAATGCCAAGGCAGATCAGTATGGATACACCCTGCCCGATGATGTCAGCTTTTTTATCGCCAACCGGATCGCTTCAAACGTACGTGCGCTTGAAGGAGCTTTATGTCGCGTTGTCGCTAACTCTCAAATCACCGGAAAGCCTATAACTATAGAGTTTGTTAAAGATGCGTTAAAGGATTTACTCGCCGTCAGAGACCGGCTTATCACAATACCGAACATACAAAAAACCATCTGTGACTACTACCAGGTACGTAACTCGGATCTGTTATCCAAAAAGCGTAACCGCTCTATTGCCAGACCAAGACAGGTAGCAATGTTCCTTTCCAAGAAAATGACGCGTCACAGCCTGCCGGAAATTGGAGAAGCATTTGGTGGTCGGGACCACACAACAGTTCTGCACGCGTTTAGAAAGGTCACTGAGCTTTCGAAATCTGATAACCGGATTGAGGAAGATATAAAGCACCTGACACGCGCTTTATCCCAATAGCACCCGGCTTCGACTGCGCTGGAAGTTAAGATAACCGGCGCGGTATTCAGTAGACTTTTTCAATGTTGTTGCTGGCGAGCCAGCATAATTGTCTGCAACCGCCCTTTTGAGTGTTCTGCATTTGCCTGTGTCTGGTATGGTCAGTTAGCTGTTGATAAGTTGTGAGATGAGATGTGGAAAAAACGAAAAGGACTTTTGATCAACTATTCATCCCATGTTATCCACAGGTTGGTTAACGTCTGTCACGCACAGTGATAACAACATAAACCTTTGATTTTTAAATGAATTATTTAGTTATGTACAGAATTATCCCGCTTAATAAGCACAGTAAAATTAACTAAATAAAAATAACCTTTATATATTGGCAATCATGAAATTCGCAATTTCCAAACTAGAACTCTTCGCACCCTTGCAACAAGTGGTCGGTGTAGTCGAACGTAAACAGACTCACGAAGTCATGAACAACCTGTTGTTTATTGCAACGGGAGATAGTTTAGAAATTACAGGCACGGACAATGAGGTAGAACTTCGCACCAGAATTCCTTTAATTGTCACTGAACCGGGTCAATCCACTATCCCTGCCCGCAAACTGTTTGATATCTGTCGCTCACTCGATGACAACGCCAGACTCGACTTTGAAGTGGATACGGAAAAGGCAAAGATTAAAACAGGTAAAAGCCGATTTACTCTGGCAACACTACCGGTAGATGAATTCCCTTTAGTCGAGCCACTGACTGATGCGACCTCAGTTTCACTACCCCAGAGACACCTGGATAAAGCAATTAAAAGAACATCGTTTGCTATGGCTCAGCAAGACGTTCGCTACTATCTGAATGGATTGCTGTTACAAATCAGCGAAAAGGAACTTTGTTGTGTCAGCACGGATGGACACCGGCTGGCTTTGCATCGAACAGACGTAGATATTGAAACAACAGAAGCCATCACAGCAATCATTCCTCGCAAAGCGATAAACGAGCTCGCACGCCTGATGGATGACACCGACACCGATATAACGCTCAATCTCACGAACAATCATTTGCAAATAAAACTGGGATCGCTGCAAATGACAACCAAGTTGATTGACGGCAAATTTCCAGACTTTGAAAAAGTTATTCCTCTGCCCAGCGATAACATAGCGACTGTTGATCGTGATCTTCTGAAGCAGGCACTCAGCCGCAGCGCTATTCTTGCCAACGAAACCTACAAAGGTGTTCGATTAACATTGAACAAAGATCAGTTAGGTATTCAAACAAACAACCCAAAACATGAGGAAGCTGAAGACGAACTTCAGATCGATTACAGCGGAGACTCTATAGAAATAGGGTTTAATGTAGTTTATCTGCTGGATATTCTGAATGCGATTGACTCTGAATCGGCGGAACTGAATGTCAGTGATAACACCAGCAGTATGGTGATTCATCCTGGTGACGATAAACAAAGCACCTACGTTGTAATGCCCATGCGGCTATAGTATCGCTGTGCGATGACGCTGCTCTGCTCCCCTTTAATTTTTATTGAGCCATTAATTGAAGTGTCATTTGGCGATGGCTTTTTACTGCTAAAGGACACCGCTCCAGATTTTCGCCATATTTCATGCACCTGACAAAACTGGATGTAACCGGTGTTCGCAACCTGGCGTCGGTGCATATAGAACCTGGCGACGGGATCAATTACTTTTACGGTGATAACGGCGCCGGTAAAACCAGTTTGCTGGAAGCGATCTCCCTGCTCTCTGTTGGCCGCAGCTTCCGCTCGGGAAAAATTTCCACCATCATATCCAGCAATGCTGAAGGACTAATCGTAGGTGGATTAGTAAGGGATCCGTTACGCGATACAAGCTCTCGTGTAGGAATAATGAGGCGAAATGACACCTCTACTGCTCGTATTGATGGCCAGGATATTCATCGTTTGTCAGCACTGGCTGCAGCTGTGCCAAGCGTTTCTATCTCCACGCGGAACCATGAACTAATTGAAGGCGGTCCAGGTCTGCGTAGGAATTTTCTCGATTTCATACTGTTTCACGTGAAGCACACTTTTGTACATTTATCGAAACGATACAAAACTGCGCTGTCTCAACGGAACGCCGCTTTACGTCGTGGAGCCAGCGATGAAATGGTGCTACTTTGGAATAAAGAGCTCGTGGACACAGGAGAAGCAATTGCTGAGCAGCGACGCCAGGTGTGCATCCAGGTACAGGAAAGATTGACCGCGTTTGCCGCAAAACTGGACAATGCAGATATTCTTCCAGAGCTGCAGTATCGTCGAGGTTGGGCTGAAGGTCAGTCATTTGCTGAAAACCTGGAAGCTTGTCTGGCTAACTGCAGGCGACTCGGAACCACATCAACCGGTCCTCATCGGGCTGACATAAAGATGAAGGTTGGCGGCGACGAAGCCAGGTATTTGCATTCTCGCGGCCAACAGAAATTACTCGCTGTCCTGATGAAACTTGTGCAGGTCGATTTATACGCGTCGCATCATCAACAAGCCCCAATTTTACTTTTTGATGATATGCCGTCTGAACTGGATGATTCAGCGAGGGAATTTGTTTTTTCCTATCTGCAGGAAACATCGGTTCAGGTGTTTCTCACTGGAGTTGAAGATATTTCAAATTCTATACATGGCGTAAACAAAACGTTTCACGTGAAACGTGGCGAAATTCAAAACGTGGTATAGTAGGGGGTTCGTAACAGAGATCTCCAATGTCAGAAGAAGACACCCCTAAGGACACCGATAAATCGGACGCTGGTCAGAGCGATGGCGCTTACGATTCCAGCAACATCAAAGTCCTTAAAGGGCTTGATGCGGTGCGTAAAAGGCCTGGCATGTATATCGGTGATACCGACGATGGAACCGGTTTGCACCATATGGTTTTTGAAGTCGTCGATAACTCTATTGATGAAGCCTTAGCCGGTCACTGTAGTGAAATAAGTGTAACCGTCCACATCGATAACTCGATCACCGTGCATGATGATGGTCGTGGTATTCCGGTAGACATGCACGAAGAAGGCAAATCTGCAGCGGAAGTCATTATGACTGTGTTGCATGCTGGTGGTAAGTTTGACGATAACTCATACAAAGTATCCGGTGGCTTACATGGTGTGGGTGTATCTGTTGTTAATGCGTTGTCTGAATCATTGAAACTTACCATCTGCCGTGACGGTAAAATTCACGAGCAGTCTTACATTGACAGCGTGCCGGTAGCACCGCTTGAAATTGTTGGAGATACTACAGATACAGGGTCTACGATCTACTTCAAGCCCAGCTCGTCTATATTTACGCTAACGGAATTCTCCTACGAGATACTGTCAAAACGCTTACGCGAATTGTCTTTTCTAAACAGTGGTGTGCGAATTCGTTTAACTGATGAGCGTTCAAACAAAGAAGATATCTTTCAGTATGAGGGCGGTATAGCGGCATTTGTTGAACACCTCAATCGCAACAAAAATGCAATCCATAAAGATCCAATTCATCTGCGACAAATGAAGGAAGAGGCTGAGGTTGAAGTGGCGTTGCAGTGGAACGATTCCTATCAGGAAAACATTTATTGCTTTACCAATAACATTCCGCAAAAAGATGGTGGAACTCATCTGGCAGGTTTCAGAGCAGCTCTTACCAGAACACTGAATACCTATATGGAAAAGAACGGTATCGCCAGCAAAGCAAAGGTGGATACTTCCGGTGAGGATGCCAGAGAGGGACTGACCGCCGTGTTATCGGTCAAGGTACCGGATCCTAAGTTTTCATCGCAAACCAAAGACAAGCTTGTGTCGTCTGAAGTCAGGGGCGCTGTTGAATCTTCCATGAACGAGAAGCTCACCGATTTTCTCGATGAGAATCCCGCCGACGCGAAAATGATCACCGCCAAAATTGTGGAAGCGGCAATGGCCCGTGAAGCGGCTAGAAAAGCTCGCGAGATGACAAGACGGAAAGGTGTGCTGGATATTGCCGGCCTACCCGGAAAACTGGCGGACTGTCAGGAAAAAGATCCAGCAAAATCAGAGATTTACCTGGTGGAGGGCGACTCTGCTGGTGGATCGGCTAAACAGGGCCGTGACCGCAGGACTCAGGCGATCTTACCGCTAAAGGGCAAGATTCTCAACGTTGAACGATCGCGCTTTGACAAAATGCTGTCTTCGCAGGAAGTAGGCACACTGATTACTGCATTGGGGTGTGGTATCGGCAAAGAAGAATTCGATCCCGACAAACTGCGCTATCACTACATAGTGATCATGACTGATGCCGATGTAGACGGCTCGCATATACGAACTTTGTTACTGACGTTTTTCTACCGGCAGATGCCTGAGCTAATCGAGCGCGGTCATATCTACATTGCGCAACCGCCACTATACAAAGTGAAAAAGGGTAAGCAGGAGAGGTACGTAAAAGACGACGTCGAGTTAAATACCTATTTGCTTGAACTGGCAATGACTGACGCGAGTTTGATCCCTGTGCCGGGTGGCAAAGCGCTTGACGCTAAAGAGCTGACCGAAATGGCAGCCTTGTTTAACGATTCCCTGGGTGCCATTGATATGCTGGCGCGTCGTATTGATAAAACAGTACTCGATCAGATGATGTCTATTTCATCGTTATCTGAAACACAGATTACTGATAAAGCCACGGTACAAAAATGGGCTGATGAGCTACACGTAGGGCTTATGGCTAACTCGGCAGACGGTAACTACTTTCAACAGCGGGTCGTGGAGAATGACGGTAAATACGGAGTAGAGCTGGAACGCTGGCTCCACGGCAACAAGCATATTATTAAGCTCGAGCCGGCATTGTTCGGCACGTCAGAATACAAAGTCATTGCGAAGCTTGCTGAACGCATGCACGGTCTGCTGGAAGAGGGGGCTGTGGTCAAACGAGGCGAGCGGGAAAAAGAAGTCAGCAATTTTTCCGAAGTGATGGATTGGCTGATGAAAGAAGCGCGTCGAGGCCAGAATATTCAGCGCTATAAAGGACTGGGTGAGATGAATCCTGAGCAGTTGTGGGAAACAACCATGGATAAAGACGCTCGCCGGATGCTGCAAGTGCGTATTGAAGACGCTATGCAGGCCGATGAAGTCTTTACCACGCTGATGGGGGATCAGGTGGAACCAAGGCGCGATTTCATCGAGCACAATGCACTGTCTGTGTCGAACCTTGACGTTTAGAATCGGTCCAAGAGTCGGTCTGTTATTGATGTTGAAAGCCTGCCGATAATTAGTTTGTTCGGGTCACGGTTACAGTGAACAATCTTTTGTCAGTTGCAGATTTTTAAGACGTCATCTGGCACTGCAATCTTTATGTGGTTGCAGTTTCATGGACCCCGCGCGCATTTACCCATTCACGGTTACAGAGCGAAATAGTGTTATGCAAGGATATCTGGATCTTCCTGAATTCTCGAAAATTGATCTGGGCAAAGTGGAACAGCAACTCGATGAGCTGCTTGCCAAAGCCGATAAAAAAATAGCAGTGCTTGAGAAAGTAGTTGATCCTGACTGGGACAATTTTCTTTTTGAGCTGGATCAGACTATCGATGAGATACAGCGCTTTTACTCACCCATCCGACACATGAATGCGGTGGTAAGCAGTGATGAAATTCGCGAAGTTCATAATGCCTGCCTGCCTAAATTAACTGCCTGGTACACCGAGTTCGGTCAGAACCGGGCTCTGTATGATCATACCCGTACCATCGCCGCCAGTGAGGCTTTTAAATCCTATGACCAGGGCTTGCGCAAGAGCATTGAAGATCAACTTTTAAGCTTTACTCTGAGTGGTGTTGCTCTTGAGGGAGAGGACCGTGAGCGCTACAAAGATATTGCAGCACAACTAAGCCAGCTGAGCACCAAATTCAATGAAAACGTGCTCGATTCAGGCAATGATTTTAGACTCAACTTCAGCGATGAAAAAGCACTCGACGGTTTCCCGCAAAACTCCCTTGATCTGGCCCGCCAAAATGCTGAACAGGAAGGCGAGCAGGGCTATAGCTTGTCGCTTGATTATCCAAACTACTATGCGGTAATGACTTTTGCCAATGATCGGGATCTGCGTAAACAGCTTTACTCAGCATGGAATACACGTGCGACAAGCGTTAGAGACAAAAAGTGGGACAACGCCCCGATCATAGAAAAAACAGTTAAGTTGCGTGCTGAAAAAGCAAAGTTGCTGGGGTTCGATAGCTACGCTGATTATTCTATAGCCAACAAGATGGTAGACAGCCCGCAACAGGTTATCGATTTTCTTAATGACCTGGGCAAGCGTGCCCGGCCATCGGCGGAAAAAGATTATGCTGAGCTTGCAGCATTCGCGACTGGTGAGGCAGAAATTACCGTTGAAAAATTGGAACCATGGGATGTTTCCTATTATTCAAATCAGCTTAAAAAGAAGCTTTATGATTTTTCAGAACAGGATTTAAAACCATACTTCCCTGCCAGTCTAGGTGTACCGGGCCTGTTTGAAGTGACCGGTAAATTGTTTGGCATTGATATAACCGAAGTTAAAGACGCTGACGTCTGGCACGAAGATGTATCGCTGTATGAAATTTCTGATAAGTCTACCGGTGAGCTGCGCGGTGCGTTTTATATGGATAACTACGCCCGCAACGGCAAGCGTGCCGGTGCATGGATGGATGTCTGTGTTGGCCGAATGAAAAATAAAGACGGCGTACAGTTGCCGGTAGCGTACCTTACCTGCAACCTGACACCACCGGTCGGTGATAAACCGGCGCTCCTCACCCATGGTGAATTAACAACGCTGTTTCACGAATTCGGCCATGGATTGCATCACATGCTGACTCGAGTTGAATATGCATCAGTCTCGGGTATTAGTGGAGTAGAGTGGGATGCTGTAGAGCTTCCCAGCCAATTCCTTGAAAACTGGTGCTGGGAACGTGAATCAATTGATCTTGTCAGTGGTCACTTTGAAACCGGTGAAAAACTGCCACAGGAACTGCTCGATAAAGCACGTGCTGCTAAAAACTTTCAGTCCGGGCTTGGCACAGTGCGTCAGCTTGAATTTAGTTTGTTCGATATGCTCATGCATCTGCGTACCGATTCTCTGGATGCCAATAGCATTCAACAACTGCTTAATGATGTGCGTGATGAGGTTGCGGTTTACAAAATACCCGCTGAAGTTAAATTTCAGAATGCTTTTTCACATATTTTTGCAGGCGGTTATGCTGCCGGTTACTTCAGTTATAAGTGGGCAGAAGTGCTGTCTGCAGATGCTTACGCTAAATTTGAAGAAGACGGAATTTTCAACGAAGAGACTGGTCGGCATTTTATGCAGTCTATTCTTGAAAAAGGCGGTACCCGAAAAGCTCTGGAACTGTTCGTCGATTTTCGTGGCCGTGAACCGAAAATTGATGCGTTGTTGCGTCATACCGGTCTCGCTGCCTAGCTTCGTCGTTTAGCAGGGTCTGCTAAACCGCATAGTGCGAATAATAAGACGGACAACAGCTAGTTTTGAAATATCGTGATCTGAGAGAATTTATACACAGCCTTGAGCAGCGTGATGAGCTTAAGCGTATAAAACAGCCGATTAATCCTAATCTTGAAATGACGGAAATCAGTGACCGCGTGCTGCGAGCAGGCGGTCCGGCACTGCTTTTTGAAAACCCGGTAGGCAGCGAGATACCGGCACTCTGCAATCTGTTTGGAACACCCGACCGTGTTGCTTACGGCATGGGTGAAGACAACGTAGAAGCATTGCGTGAAGTAGGCAAGCTGCTGGCATTTTTAAAAGAACCTGATCCTCCCAAAGGTTTAAAAGATGCGTGGAGCACTTTGCCAATATTTAAAAAGGTGCTCGACATGGCGCCGAAAACAACACGTAACGCGCCATGCCAGCAAAATGTTCTGCAGGCAGGGGAAGTCGATCTGTCACGTTATCCTGTTCAGCATTGCTGGCCCGGAGATGCCGGCCCATTAATTACCTGGGGGCTGGTAGTCACCCGCGGACCGAATAAGAAACGCCAGAACATGGGTATCTACCGTCAACAAGTGATAGGAAAAAATCGAGTTATTATGCGCTGGCTGTCTCATCGCGGTGGGGCACTTGATCTGCTGGAGTGGCAGCAGCGGTATCCTGATGAACCGTTCCCGGTTTCAGTGGTACTCGGTTGTGATCCAGCAACCATTCTGGCGGCAGTCACACCAATACCCGATACTTTGTCAGAACATGCATTTGCAGGCTTACTTCGCGGCAGCAGAACAGAGTTAGTGAAATGTAAAACCAATGATCTGCTGGTTCCTGCAAGTGCCGAGATTGTTCTTGAGGGCTCGATTGCGGCAAACGATATGGCTGACGAAGGGCCATTTGGTGATCACACGGGTTATTACAATGAAGTTGATAGTTTTCCGGTATTTACTATCGACACAGTCACTGAACGTGATTCGCCGATCTACCATACAACCTACACTGGCAGACCACCGGATGAACCTGCGGTACTGGGTGTCGCGCTTAACGAGGTGTTTGTGCCGATATTGCAAAAACAGTTTCCGGAGATTATTGATTTCTATCTACCTCCGGAAGGATGTTCATATCGCGTTGCCGTAGTCACCATGAAAAAACAGTATCCGGGGCATGCCAAGCGCGTGATGATGGGAGTCTGGTCTTTCCTGCGGCAGTTTATGTACACCAAAATGGTGATCGTTGCAGATGATGATATCGATGCCCGCAACTGGCAGGATGTTATCTGGGCAATGACAACCCGAATGGACCCGGCGCGCGATTGTACAATTATCGAAAACACCCCAATTGATTACCTCGACTTTGCCTCCCCGGTTTCAGGGCTTGGTTCCAAGATCGGTTTTGATGCCACTAACAAGTGGCCGGGCGAGACGCAAAGAGAGTGGGGTGAACCTATTGTTATGGCGGAAGATACCAAAGCCCGGGTCGATGAAATTTGGCAATCTCTCGGACTATAAGTTTCCAGGGATAAAAGTATTGTTTGACCGGCGTTATGCAGGCGCTATTCGGCAAGGCGTTCATAGGAGAAATCGAGCGGTACTGTTGCGGGTCTAAGATCGGAAGTTGTTGATCCAAGGTGCAGCCGATCGCTTTGTGTGACAATAATTATTCCTAACATTCTACTCAGCTCAATACCGGCATCCTGAAGCTCTGTTTCCGTCAGAGTGATATTGTTGATAGCAACTGACTCTACCTGTAAATCGATATGCTGAGCTTCACCGAGTTCAGTTAATGTTGTCCCAACGGGGTAGCTTACGGCTAAGTCCTGCGACTGTATGCTCAGAAAAAATGTATCGTCATTTTGATCAACAACCTGTTGGCTGGTAACCGGCATGCTGCAATTTGCGTCATCGAAATATTCAATGGTTTGGGTGGCGCTTGTGCCATCGATAAGCAGGGTTTCCCTGAAATAGCCCACCGGACTATTCGGGTCATCAACCGGTCGCGGATTTTCATGACAGCCGCTGTCCCAGGTATCGTTGAATAGTGTATTGGCCTTGGCAACTCCGTCAGTCACTGTTCTGTCTGAACATCCGCCGGCAATGGCTAACAGTATTGCCAGTGGTGCAACAGCGATGAATTTATTTTGCTCGTTCATCCGATGATCCCGAAATTGCGATTGCTTTTATGCAGGTAAAAAAAAACCCGGACTCGCCGGGTTTTTTTTCTTGTGGCCAGAGCTACTTTGCAACGTTGGGGAAAACGATTTCCACCCGACGGTTTTGCAATTTACCCAATGGAGTATTGTTGTCTGCGAGTGGTGCCGAGTCTCCGAAACCGGTGGCGCTTATTCGTGATGCGTTGACGCCTCGTAAGACCAGAGCAGACTTTATTGCGATAGAGCGGTCAGATGTCAGATCATCTTTCTGCTCAGCAGTCCCGGTGTTATCGGTGTGTGCTTCAATTTCAAGCACCAGGTCGGGGTTTTCAACCAAAACGGCTGCAATGTTATCGAGGTGACGAGCAGCCCGACCGTTCCACAGTCTGGCAGAACCTGACTCGAAATATCTTTCACCCAGTGTCAGTGACATGCCGCGGTCTGAACGCTTGGCATTCATGGCACGTAATTCTTCATGTAGGCGTGCGCCGCTCACCATGACAAGCTCTGCCTCTATCTCGGGCTCTGGTTCCTGCTCTGTAGTTGTATCTATTGAAAGCGTTACTTCCGTGCCTTGCAGTGCAGGCCGTGCAGCACCCAGAGCCGGTTCGTCCTCAGTTGCTGTGATCTGAGGAAGCTGGATTTGATCAGTATTGCCTTGCAGTGCACCGGATGCGATCCGGGTTTGAAGCTGGTTTAGCTGAGTGCTTAATGCCGCAAGTTGTTGCGCTATCAGTTGCGTTTCGGTCATTGACTCAGTTGCCATTGACCCGCTTTCCATTAGCCCACTTTTCATTAATTCAGGTTCGCTGCTTCCACCCTGCATAGAACCTTTATGCTGAATTGGAGTTGCCGCCGCAAGAATCGGCGAGTTAGTGCCTGGTATGGCTGCCGGGGCTGCAGAAGGCAATGAACCGGCTTGTGCCAATTTAAGATCTTTCTTTGCAGCTTGCGCGCGAGCAACTTGCTGAGCCTGTTGCGCTTTCAGGTGTGCCAGAGCTGCCTCATGCGAGATGACTTCCAGATCCTTGAAAAAGTCAGAGGCATCTTCTGCGACTTTCAATTGCTTTTTCGCCAGTTCAAGCTCTGCTGCTGCCAGTGAGGTTACCACCGGATCATTGGCTGCTGCCTGGTATGCCTCGCGAGCTTTTTCGAGCTCCGGGCTCCAGGTTTGCTTGGGCGCACATCCAGACAGTGCAATCCCGCTTATTAGTAGCGCGATACCTGAAAGATGGAATTTTTTCATCTTGGGAATTCCGTAATATTTCAATTGCTTTGTTAGCGAACCTGGCCAGTGAGGATGAATCCGAGTGAAGACTCAGCTTCAGCGGCTTCGCTGATTGCTCGGGCCAAACTTGCCTCGGCCGTTGCTAGTTCCAGCAATTTTTGTGCTCGATTCGTTCGATTTTTCTGCTGCATGGCTTCTGCTCTGCGAAAAATTTCGTTTGCTTTGAAGTAGTGCGCAGGTGCGTGCTCAACAGCACCGGCGGTTTGTGCAGCACGAATTGCGTCGTTTGTGCTGGCGAACAATGGCCCTTGCTTTGGTGCAGCGCAGCCAGCCAGTAACGCAGCCATAGCCATAGCTGCAGAGGTCGCCTTCAGCGTTTTAATAATTGTTATAGTCATAATATTTCCTGCAGAAATTAGTGCGGTATTAACGGGTTGCGCGCGAATCAGAAAGCGCACCTTTAAGTCTTGGTCGGCATCTGAGGAGCAGGATTGAGAGCTTTAGCGAGTAAGTACGAACTTTGTGACGCGGGTCACGACTCTGGTCACTTTGGAGGAATTCGGATAGTGGCAGGTTGGGTTCGGGCCGGGTGGTTCAGACAATTTGCAGGAGCGCTAAAGAGCGCCTAAGGACTGTTAAGTCCTGATCAGACTGGAAATCAGGTTAACCTGCGCCTCATCGCCCGGAGGGTTGGCAACTAAAATATCGCCGGAAAATCCATTGTCACTGGCAAGTTCCGCACAGCGTTCACTATTGACCACTAACGGCCTGGTAAAAAGCGCAGTTTTGTGAGCATCAGGTATTATCTTCAATAGATTGCCAAGACCAAGGTCACTGGTAACTGACGTAACATCCGGTAATCCATTAGCAAAAAACTTTTGAAGTTCTGCTTTTGAATAGACCGGTAACTTCCTTTTATAAACCGTTTGATATCTGACAGTCGCACCGCGCTCTGTCAGTGCGTGGCGCAACGCGTCCCGACCTGTATCTCCACGCACTATAGTGACCGTCAAATTTGCTACATCATCAAGTACATCAAGCAACGCCTCACTGCTGGCGCCGGAATGCGGAGTAATATCAACCCGGCACTGTAAGCTTAACAGTGCATCGGTGGTAGCTTTTCCAATGGAAGCTATTTTGGTGCTGCTGTTGAAAGGCATGGCGGTAGATTTATTCGCACCAGTGACGGCATTGGCACTGGTGAAAATAATCAGATCACTTTGCAGTAATTCTGTAAGGTCTGCTTCGATATAGTCTATTTCTATAGTGGGAACGCAGACACTCCCAAAACCTGCATCTTTTAACAGACTCACAAAACCCGATGACTGGTGCGCAGGTCGAGTAACCAGTACGCTGGCGGCTGAACGGGTGTTGTTATTCAAACTGGTGAATCTGCTACGACAATGCCAGATCATCGATGATTTTCTGTGCACCTGCGTCCAGCAATTGCTGTGCTACAGAGTTGCCGAGCTCCAGCGCGCGGTTTCTGTGATCGCGGCCGCTGGCTTTTAATATGTGGGTACCATCAGGTGAACCGATAAGCGCGCGCAGGTTTAAATCATCTCCGTCCAGTTCGGCAAAAGCCGCTATGGGAGTCTGGCAGCTGCCGCCTAATTTTGCATTCAGGGCTCGTTCGCAGTTAATTCTCGCGGCCGTATCTTCGTCATGCAGTGATTTCAGTAAGGTGTTGGTTCTATCATCATCGGTTTTACATTCGATGCCGACCGCGCCCTGGGCACAGGCGGGTAACATAATATCGCTGTCTATCTGGTTTTTTATTCTGTCTGAAAGTTCAAGCCGAATCAGGCCGGCACTTGCGAGAATGATTGCGTCAAACATGCCACTGTCGAGTTTGGAAAGGCGAGTATTTACGTTGCCGCGCAGGTCTTTAACGGTCAGGTGCGGATATTTAGCCAATAGCTGACAGCGACGCCGCAAACTGCAGGTACCAACAATTGCACCTTCCGGCAATTCTTCAATGCGCTCATATTTGTTGGAGACAAATGCGTCGGTCGGGTTTTCGCGCTTCATGATTGCACCGAGATGCAATCCTTCAGGAAAAACCGATGGCAGATCTTTCATTGAATGAGCTGCCATATCTGCCTGTCCGCTGAGCATTCCACGCTCCAGCTCTTTGATGAACAGTCCCTTACCACCTATCTTTGCTAATGGCTGATTTAGTATTTCATCGCCGCGAGTGGACATTCTTACCAGCTCCGTTTCAGTGCCGATCATTTGCAGGTGTCGCTGTACTTCCTCAGCCTGCCAGATAGCCAGTGGGCTTTTGCGCGTGGCGATTTTTAAAATATCCGGCATTTGATGCTCCGTCGTATGGTGGCGGTTCAGAGAGGGCGATTTGGAGACCCGCAGACCTGATCGTGCCAAGCTGATAATATTAGCGCTTGATTATCCCCGAACAAGCGCAGGGTTAACAGCCATTAGCTTGTAACTCACGATTCGTCTACAGGGCGAAGCATGGCCCGGCTTTCCAATGACTAAAAAAAACAAAACCGATCAGGACAACACTAACACCCTGTGGGGTGGACGATTCACAGAATCCACTGATGAATTTGTGCAGGCGTTTACTGCGTCAGTCTCTTTTGATCAGCGTATGGCGCAACAGGATATTAACTGCTCCCGCGCACATGCGCGGATGCTGGGTCATACCGGTGTTTTGTCAGCTACCGATGTTGAAAGCATTTTAGAAGGTCTTGATGACATCAGTGAAGAAATAGAGGCGGGTGAATTTCCCTGGTCGGTCGAACTTGAAGATGTTCATATGAATATTGAAGCTCGCCTTACTGATCGAATTGGTGATGCGGGTAAACGATTACACACGGGTCGATCACGCAATGATCAGGTGGCAACTGATATCAGGCTTTATATGCGCGACGCCATTACTGCAATAATTGCTGAAGCCCACCGCCTGCAACACGGAATGCTGTCACTGGCTGAGAAGAATACTGATGTCATCATGCCGGGCTTCACGCACTTGCAAACCGCACAACCAGTGACCTTCGGGCATCATGTGATGGCATGGTTTGAAATGATCTCACGTGATATCGAGCGGTTGCATGACTGCAACAAGCGAGTCAATGTGATGCCATTAGGTGCGGCAGCGCTCGCCGGTACAACTTATCCAATAGACAGACAATACAGTTGTGAGCTGTTGGGCTTTACAAGTGTTGCGCGAAACTCGCTTGATGCGGTGAGTGATCGGGACTTTGCTATCGAGTTTTGTGCCGCTGCAAGCATTGTGATGACTCATCTCTCACGCATTTCGGAAGAGCTGGTGTTGTGGTCATCGGCGCAGTTCGATTTTATAGACTTACCGGATAGATTCTGTACTGGCTCGAGCATTATGCCGCAGAAGAAAAATCCGGATGTACCAGAGCTTGTGCGTGGTAAAACCGGTCGTGTGAACGGTCATTTGATTAGCCTTTTAACGTTAATGAAGTCACAGCCACTGGCGTATAACAAAGATAACCAGGAAGACAAAGAACCCCTGTTCGATACAATCGACACTCTGCTCGGTTGCCTGCGCGCCTTTGCCGATATGATTCCGGCTATTGAGCCAAAAGCGGATAACATGCGTGAGGCAGCGCTTAAAGGTTTTGCAACTGCCACTGATCTGGCCGATTATCTGGTCAAGCGTGGCATGGCGTTTAGAGACAGCCATGAAGTAGTCGGACGAGCAGTTGCTTTTGGCATAGAGCAGGGTCGTGACTTAAGTGAGATGTCTCTGGAGGAGTTACAGGGCTTTAGTGGCGTGATAGGGCAGGACGTATTTGCTGTGCTAACGCTGGAGGGATCGGTCGCTGCCAGAAACCATACCGGTGGTACTGCACCAGAGCAGGTCCGTGCAGCTATTGCCGGTGCTCGTAAGTTACTTGCTTAATGTTCTAGATGAGTCTTCGCGGGTCACTGGTTGCCGGCCAGGTACTTTCTGCCAGTGGTTGCAAGTAATAAAGCAAAACCACCGAAGACCAAACCCCAGAATGCTGCACCGACGCCGAACAGACTGATGCCTGAAGCAGTCATTAAAAACGTGATCAATGCAGGTTCGCGATGCGTCACCACAGACAAGGCAGATGCAAGACTGCTGGCGATTGTCGTGAACAGTGCGAGACCTGCAATGGTTAGAATTAACTCTTTTGGCACTGCCGCCAATAACGCTCCAACAGTGCTGCCGAATATTCCCAATAACAGATAGAAGAACCCGGCCACTACACTGGCGGTATAGCGCTGTTTTGGATCGGGTCCGGCATTTTCTCCCATACATATCGCGGCAGTAATTGCTGCCATGTTAAGTGCAAAGCATCCAAATGGTGCCAATAGCAATGTCGTTAGACCGGTGGTGGTAATAACTGGTGAAACAGGTGTGGTGTAACCAGCGGTGCGCAACGTGGCTATACCGGGAATATTTTGCGCAGTCATGGTGATTACAAATAACGGAATGCCGACACTGATTAGTGTCGCCAGATCAAAGCCTGGAACAACGAATACAGGGCGGGTCACTGACAACACCACTGTATTGAACTCAAAACCACTGAGCCAGGCGACCAGCACACCGGAAAGTAGCGCACCAATGACTGCATAGTAGGGAAATGCAATTTTTAACATTAAGTAGGCAACAAACATCACAAGACATAAAATAATCTCTGTCTGCATAGAGACAAAAACATTTAAGCCGAACTGTACAAGGATACCTGCGAGCATTGCTGCAGTAAGTGAGACCGGTATGCGATCTATGATCTTTTCAAACCAGCCGGTTACACCCGAGATGATTATCAATAACGCTGAAAACATAAACGCTGTTGTCAATTGCGAAAGACTGGCGTTGTTGGCACTGGTCGCAAGCAGTGCGGCACCGGGTGTTGACCATGCTGTGAGTATCGGTGCTTTGAAGTAAAGAGACAGAGCAATTGTACTTACGCCCATTCCGATACCAAGAGCGCCAATCCATGAATTGACCTGTGCGCTGCTGGCACCTGCAACATCGGCTGCCTGGAAGACTATTGCAACTGAGCTGATATAGCCCACCATTACTGCAATAAAGCCTGCAACTAAAGCGGGTGAAGAGAGATCTTTCAGGAAGGTAGAGGCTTGTCGCATGTGCTAAATCTGCTAAAGCTAAGATGAATGCAGACACCAGTGTGGTGTTTCAAATAAATACCACACTGGTGTAACAGGGTGACCCTAAGCGTCAGCTGAGATTTCGTCTGTAGTGTCGTCGTCACCCTGCCACTGAATTCTGTTTAAGCCGTTCAGTGCTGCCACGCGATAAGCTTCTGCCATGGTCGGATAGTTAAAGGTATTTTCGGTGAAGTAGGTTACGCGATTACCTTTTCCGGGTTGCCGCATAATTGCCTGACCGATATGAATAATCTCCGAAGACTGGTAACCAAAACAATGAATGCCGAGAATCTCAAGAGTGTGTGTATTGAATAGTATCTTCAGCATGCCGGTGGTTTGACCGGTAATTTGCGCCCGTGCAATAGAACGAAAGAGTGAACGCCCCACTTCGTAAGGTACTTTTTGCTCCGTTAGTTCGGCTTCTGTTAAACCGATTGAGCTGATTTCCGGATCGGTATAGATGCCTGTGGGAATGTCACTGAGCAAGCGGGTGTCGCCCTGGCCTTCAGCAATGTGAGTGCCGGCAAAGCGGCCTTGATCATAGCCGGCACTGGCAAGTCCCGGCGCACCAACAACGTCTCCGACAGCGTATATATGTGGTACTTCTGAACGGTAGTATTCGTCTACCACTATTTGCTTTCTGTTATTTGGCTCGAGCCCGGCATTGGCAAGCGCGAGTTTGTCAGTCGCACCAGAGCGTCCGTTTGCCCAAAGTAATACGTCGGCTTTAAAACGCTTGCCGCTGTCTGTGGTCATTAACACAGAGTCACTGTCTGTTGAGACTGTATTGAAGGTTTCGTTGTTTCTGACAGTGACGCCAATTTCCCTGAAGTGATAACCGAGTGCATCGGCTATTTCACCGTCGAGAAATGAAAGCAGTCGGTCGCGAGTGTTGACCAGATCGACCTTGACACCAAGATTGCCGAAAATAGACGCGTACTCGCAACCAATAACTCCGGCGCCGTAGATGATGACGGAGCGTGGAACAAAATCGATCTCGAGAATCGTATCGCTGTCGCAGATACGAGGATCATCAAAATTGACATCATCGGGTCGATAGGGGATTGAACCGGTGGCAATGACAATATTGTCTGCTTTGCAGATTTCTTCGCCACCGTTCTTAAGTGCCACTTTGATAGTGTTTTTGTCGATGAAGCTTGCGCTGCCGCGATGCAGATCGACGCGGTTTCTGAAGTAGAAACTCTCACGCATGCTGACCTGTTTTTCGATCACTGAGTGAGCAGATTTCACCAGCTCCTGCCAAGTGACATCAACCTGACCTGCTACACGCCGAAAAATCGGATCCTGTCGGAAACGGCTTACCATCTGAACTGAGTGACGCAATGCCTTGCTGGGTATGGTGCCCCAATGGGTACAGCCGCCTCCCACATCGCGGTAGTGTTCGATCATGGCGACGTGGTGGCCGGATTTGGCCAGTTTCATCGAAGCGCCTTCACCGGCAGGGCCGGAGCCGATCACAATCGAGTCGTAGTCTTTTGTTGTCATAGTAGGAGGGTAGTCCAGACGCAGGCTTTGCGCCTGTCGGGGAGAGCTAAAATGTTGCTGAAGTCTGTACCAATTGTAGACGCAGGCGGCTTGGTGTGACACTTACCAAAAGGCTCGAATTCGATGTGTGTTGATCCTTTGGAGTATCCGCTGGCGCTGTGATGCGGAATCCGCGCTAGAATAGTGCTATGAATTATGCAGATTATGGCTTTGTCAGACTGGCGGCCATTGCACCACCGGTTGCTATCGGCAACCCCAGGCGCAATGCCGAACATATTGTATTGGTGATGCAGCAAAACGAGTACGCCGATGTATCCCTGATGCTGTTTCCGGAGCTGTGTTTGTCCGGATATACCTGTGAAGACCTCTTTTTTAATCAATCGATGGTCGATCAGTGTGAAGAGGCGCTGCATCAGATTGCCAGAGCGACCGACGAACGAATCGTAGTAGTGGGTACACCATGGCGCTTGAGCGACGGCAGATTACTGAATGTCGGTGTGGTGTGTCAGAACGGCCAAATACTGGGTGCCGTGCCAAAAACATCGCATCCAAACTATGGAGAGTTCTACGACAAGCGCTGGTTTGCGTCAGGTCTTGACCTTGAGCACTGTGTCGATCATCCGAAACTCGGCCAGTTTGTAATTGCTACTAATCAATTGTTTGCGATTGGTGAATCGTGGTTTGCTGTTGAGATCTGTGAAGACCTCTGGCATCCCGCACCGCCGTCCATGTCGCACGTCAGAGCGGGTGCTGAACTCATTGTTAATCTCTCTGCCAGTAACGAACTGGTTTCCAAAGCCAGCTACCGACGTGACCTGATTCGGATGGCCAGCGCGCAGGGTGTGTGTGCGTATTTGTATTCTTCTTGCGGTCCGACAGAATCAACCAAAGATATTGTCTTTGGCGGCCATCAGCTGTTTGCAGAAAACGGAGTTCTGGTTGAAGAGTCGCCGCGCTTTGCATTATCCGGCAGCGAGATAATTTGTGAGTTCGACTGGCAGAAGCTGCGCCACGACCGGGCGCGTAACGGTACCTTTGCCAATTGCGAGCGTCCTGACGCTTATCGACACTGCGGCAAGCAGGGCAGACCAACTCTCAATGCCTTGCGCTGCACCTTTGACCCGAGGCCCTTTGTGCCCGGTGATGAAGGTGAGTTCAGCGAGCGCGCCAGTGAGATTTTAAGCATACAAAGTACCGGGCTGGCGCGCCGAATGATGGCTGCATATTCAGAAACCCTGGTGCTGGGAGTATCCGGCGGCCTTGATTCCACACTGGCGTTTCTGGTGTGCCTTGATGCGCTGGAATTGCTCAAAAAAGAGCGAAGTGCCCTGTGCGCTATTACGCTGCCGGGTCCTGCGACCAGTGACCATACTCTTAACAGTGCTCGCATGCTGGCGTCATCGGCAAGCGCCAACCTTAAAGAAGTACGTATCGACGCATCTGTAGAACAGCATCTAAAAGATCTCTCACATAGCGGGGATCATGATGTGGTGTTTGAAAATGCACAGGCACGTGAGCGCACCCAGATTCTGTTTGATCTGGCGAATCAGATGAATGGCATTGTGGTGGGTACAGGTGATCTTTCAGAGCTTGCTCTTGGCTGGTGTACTTATAACGCCGATCAAATGTCGAGTTACAACGTTAATGCCAGTGTGCCAAAGACATTGGTGATTTATCTGGTGCGCTGGTACGCGACACATCGAGCCGATAAAGCGCTGTCTGATGCGTTGTTGCGAATTCTCGACACTCCAATTTCACCTGAGCTTGTTCCATCAAAAGACGACACCGATGATGTCGCGCAACATACTGAATCTATAATTGGCCCTTATGAGCTGCATGATTTTTTCATCTATCACTACCTGCGCAACGGTTTTAGTGCAGAAAAAATCTACGCGCTTTCACAACTGGCTTTTGCGGGTAAATATGATGC
Organism: uncultured Granulosicoccaceae bacterium; assembly: GCA_964649465.1. Lineage (GTDB taxonomy): Bacteria > Pseudomonadota > Gammaproteobacteria > Granulosicoccales > Granulosicoccaceae. Next base: position 21,207 of record CAZYRP010000025.1, read on the forward strand.
TGCGACCATCAAGCGTTGGCTGAAGCTGTTTTTTAAGCGTTTTTATATGCATCAGTTCAAACGCACTACACTTCCGTCCGGTCCTAAAGTGGGTAGTGTTAGCCTGTCACCGCGTGGCGACTGGCGCATGCCGGATGAAGCGGATGTCAGTGCCATTCTGGAACACATAGATTCTCTCAACTGATATCTGATCTTACGGCACCCCGTCTCTATGAGGTAAGGCTCTGTGAATAAGGCACTATGAATAAACCACTGGTTATCAGCAGTCAGTTTGATGGCGGCAACATCGAATGTTTGTCGTGTGATAGTGCGGATAATATCAGGCTTAATATAATGCCTGATGCAGGAGATCAATTTTATCAGTGGTTTTATTTCAGGCTGACAGGTTGTGCCGGTCAGAGATACACACTGCACATTGAAAATGCCGGAACCTCATCATACCCGGACGGCTGGAAAAACTATCGCGTTGTTGCATCATTTGATCAGACGGAATGGTTTCGAACTGACACGGAGTACAGCAATGGTGTTCTGAGTTTTTCAATTGAAGCTCAGTCAGATGTAATCTGGTTTGCCTACTTTGCGCCGTATTCACTGCAGCGGCACAATGCCCTAATTTCTCAATGTGCAGCAGATGATCGTGTATCAGTTGAAGTATTGGGTAAAACCCATGATGGCAGAGACATTGATCTGCTGCGTATTGGTCAGATAAACAGGGGTGAGACAAGCAAGACGCTAAAAATCTGGGCCATCGCAAGACAACACCCGGGTGAATCGATGGCCGAGTGGTGGATGGAAGGCTATCTTGATCGATTACTGGACGAGCAGGATTCCGTCTCTTGTGCACTGCTTGAAAAAGCTGTGTTTTACGTAGTGCCGAACATGAACCCTGATGGGTGTTTCCGTGGCTATCTTAGAACTAATGCGCTTGGTGTTAATCTGAATCGTGAGTGGGATAAAGCTACGCCTGAAAACTCACCGGAAGTATTTCATGTGCTCAATAAAATGCGTGAGACCGGTATTAGCCTGAACCTCGACGTGCATGGTGACGAGGCGTTGCCGTATAACTTTATTGCAGGTACTGAAGGTATTGAATCGTGGAGCGATGATCGCCGGGACTTACAAGAGTTATTTAAAAGTAACCTGATGTCGATTAATCCTGACTTTCAAACCACTATCGGTTACCCGATTAGTCCACCGAAGTCTGCCAACTATGGTATTTGCAGTAGCTTTATTGCCGAGAATTTTTCCTGTCCTGCTATGACACTCGAAATGCCGTTTAAAGACACAGTGGAGTCACCGAATGACGTATTCGGTTGGTCTGATGAGCGTTCTGCAAAGCTTGGGTCTTCCTGTGTCGATGCAATTTACAGCATTGTGGATAGACTTTAGATTCAACGCGGGTGAAACAGACTAACGATCGTTTGCTCTAGTTAAATTTTTTGGTCAATTTGTTTTGGTCAATCTGCTCAGGTCTGTTTGCTTAAGTCAGCGAGCTTCGCATCAATTACTTTTGCCAGGTCGCCGGGTTTTAGTTCCAGCTGCAAACCCCGTCGCCCGCCGCTGACATAGATAGTATCGAAGTTGTTGGCAGATTCATCGATGCAACATTTCAGGCGTTGTTTCTGACCGACCGGGCTGATACCGCCAACGATATAACCTGTGACTCTTTCAGCCACAACGGGATCTGCCATAATAGCTTTTCGACCTGTAAAGTGACTGGCAAGTTTTTTCAGATCCAGCTGGTATGCGACAGGAATAACGGCCACAACAGGCTTTCGGTCGTTTCCGTCAACGACTGCAAGCAGCGTCTTAAATACCTGCAACGGACTTTGGCCAAGTGCATCAGCCGCTTGCATTCCGTAGTTCGATGACTCTTCATTTGTTGCGTATTCCCGCACTTCAAAGTCGATCTTTTGCTTAGTCAGTAATTTAATTGCCGGTGTCATTGGATGGTATTGATTCAGGGTTTACATGTAATGTCGATCATTTTACTCACGATGTCTAACCTGCCTGCTCGTGGGTTGTGAGAATTAAGATTGCATTATGTGAGTTTGCCTGAGCCTGCCTGAGTTTGTGAGTGGCGCAGAGTGAAACCTGTCTCGGCTGGTAGCTTATTGAAACTTAATGTTGATAGTGGATTGCGTCGCAGCAATTACCGGAATCGATCTGTCGAGTTTGAAGAGAACAATTGTCACAGTGAATTCACAGATTGCAACCGGGATAAGCTGGTTCGGCAGTTATGATCTATCAATTCTGTTGCCCCCGGGTTTATTGTTCGCATTTAAAAATTTGCCTTAAAATAAATTTCCAAACAGCGCAATATTACGTAGAGTAATGGTTGAAGAGTCATTATCATTAGATGTAATTCGATACGGTATAATTTTACCTGGTTTAGCCAGGTGGAGACTATGGCATGCGCGCTGATATTGTTGGTTGTATAGTATTGTTTGCAGCAGGAACGCTGGCAGGCTGTGGTTTTAAATCAGATCTTTTCCTGCCTGAAGAAACACCGGCTGATGCTGTAACGAATCAGGCGATCCCGGCTGAGCAGTCTGCATCTGATCCGGCTTTTTTTTCATCCGGTGAAGTTGAAGATGGAAACATCATGCTGGATAAAGTCACAAACGTTGCCTCTGACGGGGAAATCCTGGTTACCACCGGTTCCGAGGAGAATAATACAGAGGTCGATCAGGCCGCCGAAGGTATTCCTGTAGACCTGAGCGATTTAACCAGCGACCCTTGATGCAGAGCATCGCCGCAACTCACATGAACTTTAATTTATGCCACAGTTTTATGAGCCCGCTTTGTGACTTTTGAACGTCGATCCAATGGTGAGTTGCAGGTTGAAGATATTGCATGTTCAGAACTGGCATCCCGATACGGTACACCGCTTTATGTTTATTCCCGCGAGCTGATCGAGAGTGCCTGGCATGCGTTTGACCAGGCGTTGTCAGCGCGGCCGCATCTTATTTGTTATGCGCTGAAGGCCAATTCCAATCTGGGTGTGTTGAGTTTGCTTGGCAAGCTCGGCTCCGGCTTTGACATTGTGTCAGTCGGTGAGCTGGCGCGTGTAAAAGCTGCTGGTTGTGATCTTTCCAAAGTGGTTTTTTCAGGTGTGGGAAAGTCGCCGGACGAAATGGCTACCGCGCTGGCGTCGGGTATCAAGTGCTTTAATGTTGAGTCGACTGCAGAAATCGATGTACTGGCAGAGGTGGCTGCGGCGCATGGGTCAGTCGCGCCGGTATCGGTCAGGATTAATCCGGATGTTGATGCCGGCACACACCCGTATATTTCCACCGGGCTTAAAGAAAACAAATTCGGTATCGATACAGAAACGGCACTCAGTGCCTATCGCAAAATTGCAGATAGCCCGCATCTGCAGGTCACCGGTATGGATTGTCATATCGGTTCTCAACTGACAGACATCGCACCGTATCAGGATGCTTTGCGGCGTTTACTGATGCTGTGTGATTCACTGCAGCAGCAGGGAATCGAGATTGCACATCTTGATCTGGGCGGTGGTCAGGGTATTCGCTACCGCGATGAAAAGCCTATCGATCTTAATTCGTGGGCCAGTGCAATGGACGAAGTACTGGGAGATCGTCAGGTAGAAATTATCGTTGAGCCCGGTCGCAGTATTGTTGGCAATGCAGGTGCGCTTCTGACGACAGTGCGCTATCTGAAGCACTCAGACGATAAAAATTTCGCCATTGTAGATGCAGCAATGAACGATCTTATCCGTCCAGCCTTGTATAGTGCGTGGCAGGATATCCTGGCGGTTCAGCCTAACAAGGATGCGAATACTGCGACATACGATATTGTCGGCCCGGTTTGTGAGTCAGCGGATTTTCTTGGTAAGGATCGTCAGCTGGCGTTGCAACAGGGCGATTTACTGGCTGTGATGTCTTCGGGTGCCTACTGCTTTGTGATGAGCTCCAACTACAATTCGCGACCCCGTGCAGCTGAAATTATTGTCGACGGTAGTGATGCACATGTTGTGCGTGAGCGTGAGTCGATTGAAGATTTGTTTGCAGGCGAGAGTGTGCTGCCCTGATCGTGCGCTTTGCCATTTGAACAACGCTTAACTCCCTTCTGAATTTTACTTCCCTGCCTGTCGGGCAATAATACCACCACGGCTTTAAACGCCGACGCCGCATCTCTGCCAAAGGCGGGTGTCTGTTCCAGGCTTAGCGGCTGGCTTTAATGTGTTCGCATTTTCCAGCTCGTCAGATAGCTAATTCCATTCTGTGGTTCGATCGGGTTGTCACGATTCATACCCGTACTGTCAAAAAAACGTCACCAAAGCATAACAGTACGTCAAAACTCTGTTTCATGGTCTATAGATAGTAGGTGCAAGAGTTGTGTGGTTGTAAAAGACATTTGTTGGTTTCTTACAAAAAGTATAAAAAACAACTATCTAGTCGTTATAGGTGATTTTTTACTTTAAGATCTGCGGCCTGTAAACAGTGACGGCAGAAGTGTCGGGAATTGCGGCTTAGATGCCTTTTGAATTCACCAAAATGCATGGGCTGGGTAACGATTTCATTGTTATCAATGCCTTGGAGAAGCGGTTCGAGCTCTCAAGCAGTGAAATTTCCACGCTGGCGCACCGACGCACCGGTATCGGCTTCGATCAGCTGTTGATTGTTGAACCACCGGCAGAGTCGGGTGCCGATTTCACTTATCGGATCTTTAATGCCGATGGTGGAGAAGTTGAGAATTGCGGTAACGGCGCGCGGTGTTTTGCGCGCTATGTGACGGAGCAGGGACTAACGGAGAAAAAAGACATCACAGTGGCAACTTCGGCCGGGTTAATGGAACTGAAAGTCTGTGATGACAGCAATGTTTTAGTACGTATGGGAATACCGTTGTTTGAACCCGACGATGTGCCTTTTAAGGCAGCCGGTGTGGCAACCAGTTATGACCTTGATGTGAATGGAGAGCAACTGGAGATTGGGGTTGTATCAGTCGGTAACCCTCATGCGGTAACCCGGGTTAAAGATGTAGAGCGTGCAGAGGTAGAAAGGCTCGGCCAGCTCATTGAAAGGCACGAGCGTTTTCCAAAACGCGTTAACGCAGGTTTTATGCAGGTTGATAGTCGATCCGAAATTGCACTGCGAGTGTTTGAACGTGGTGTCGGTGAAACGATGGCCTGTGGTACCGGAGCTTGTGCTGCTGTGGTGGTTGGCATTACGCAGGGGCTGCTCGACAGGCAGGTAAAAGTGCAGCTTGCAGGCGGAGATCTGCAGGTTAGTTGGAAAGATAACAGCGCTCAGATCGAAATGATCGGGCCGAGCGAAACGGTTTTTGAGGGTAGGCTGGATTAAATGGCAATAAATACAAAAAGTGCGTCACTGGAAGAACAGGCATTCGATGCAGACACCTATGTTTCTGACTTCTTACGTGAGAGTCCGGATTTCTTTGCACGCAACCCGCAGCTGTTAATGGATATAGAAGTACCCCATCAGCAACGCGGTGCGGTTTCTCTGGTCGAAAGACAGGTGCAGGTGCAGCGTGAACAATACACCGACCTCCAGCTTCGGCTGACAGAAATTGTTGATGTGGCCCATCAGAATGATCATCTTTCAGAACTGCTGCATGACTACTCCGTCGGGTTGATGTCTGCCGGATCACTGGATGAAGTATTTACCTTTACCAAAACAATTATGCAGAAACGCCTGCGTTGTGAGATGAGTAGTGCGATTCTTCTTAAAAATGATGTAGTGGAAGCCTGTCTTGAAGGATTGTCCGACTACGTCAAGCTTGTTGATGAAAAACTCTGTGCGTCGATGGGCGATCTGCATACCAGACGATCTGTATATTGCGGTTACCCGATAACAAATCGTGTAGAACAGTTTTTCCCTGACAGTGCAGTTGCGGTCAAATCGATTGCGATAATTCGGCTTGCGGATGCCACATCTGTGCAACCTATAAACGGTGTTTCTGCAGGTAAAGGCAACTACAGAAATGCTGCAAATGGCAAGCTAATCAATCGAAGTAAAGAGTTTGGTTATCTGGCGATGGCGAGCAGCAACCGTGAGCGATTCGCGCCCCACATGGGCACTGATTTTCTGAGCCGCTTTGGTTCTTTGTTAAGTGCCAGACTTGCAGTTTTCTACTAGGCTGACTACTCGGTTGGTCTGAGCGGAATAAACCAGCATGGCCAAGTCAGCCAGCGCATCAACATGCAACCCGGTTGAGTTTAGCGCCGCCATAGATGTTTTTTGCAACTACCTGCATGTAGAAAAGAGATACTCTCCTCATACGGTATCCAACTATCGCCGTGACCTGGAAGAGGTTGCCGAAGAGCTTGCCAAACTGGAAATTCGCGACTGGTCTGGTGCCAATGCGTTTAACATGCGAACGGTTATATCCCGTCAGCACGGTAGCGGTTTGTCTGGTCGAAGTCTGGCGCGCCGACTTTCGGCGGTGCGATCATTATTTAAATATTTGATCAGACATAATCATATTGAAGTGAATCCTGTGGCAGATGTCCCGGCACCAAAAGATCATCAAAGCCTGCCGGAAACGCTACAAATAGAGGATATCCAGCGACTCTTTGCGTTAAAAGGTGATGATGTCCTGCTACTTCGCGACCGGGCATTGTTTGAATTGATTTATTCATGCGGTTTGCGTCTGGCTGAAGTAATACAGCTTGATATCGACAGTATCGATATGCAGGCCGGCATGGTGCAGGTCGTTGGTAAAGGTTCTAAAGCCCGTAATCTCCCTGTGGGCAAGCAGGCTCTTAGCGCAGTGCGTGAGTGGAAAACCAGAAGAGCTGAATTGCAAAAAGGGGCGGCAACTGAGCAAGCGTTGTTTATCAGTAACCGTGGAAGCAGGCTATCTGCGCGCAGTGTCCAGCAAAGATTGAAGACGCTGGCTGCGAAAACCGGAATTCCGCACAATGTATACCCACACTTGTTAAGGCATTCATTTGCCAGTCATCTGCTGGAATCGAGTGGCGATCTGCGAGCAGTGCAGGAATTGCTGGGTCACGCGGATATCAACACGACTCAGGTGTATACGCATCTTGATTTTCAGCATCTGGCTCGGGTGTACGAACGTTCACACCCCAGAGCGACCAGTAAAAAGAAAGTGTCGAATAGCTAGTGCTGTTTTTGGATGGACACTAGCCAGTCTTTGCTTCACGCCACAAGGCAGCGGTGATTAAATAGCTGCCTGATAGACAGGTCTGTTATTAGCTTCTATATCAACTACATCAGGTGTGCCTGACGGACTGACCGATTGCTCGATTAAACTGATCGCAAAGCCCTGAAAGTTACCCGCCAAATTGACTTTCTCAATTAGCTTTACCATCTGAAAGCCATTCTGATCGCGGTACCCGACAGTCTCTCCGGCCCTATATTTATGCATCGGCAGGATAAGCATTTTTGCTTTGCTGTCTATCGGCAGGTAGTTTATCAACAGCGCTTCCACCGGACTTTTTGTCTGCTGTTCGCCTTTAATTAACCTGACAACATCAACGGCGGTTACATGACGGGAAATTGATTCAACACCAAGGCGCAGTGAGTTGTCAGCGCTGGTATTGAGCCACCGCACCACTGCCAGATGCCAGCTGGTGTCGTTGTTTTTTCCACGGTAGCAGTGCGCAAGTAATTCACCATTTTGTAGTTTGCATGAGGTGGTGCCAGCCCACCTAAGACCGAAACCATTGCGACTCTCGTTTTCGACTTCGAATGCTGTACCAAAGTCTGTGGTATTGATTGAATTTAAAGTATCGCTCTGTACCGGAGGCAGGTGTGCTGTGTTCAGTTGTAGCAACTGTTCGATGTCGGTGAATTGTGAATCGGTTTCCTCGCTCGGAGGTGTCATTTTGATCAGGGTATGAATTTCCTTCAAACCATTTGCGGCTGTGATCATGCCTGATCTGGGAGAGCGGGAATCTGCACGGCTGCGATTGCAATGACGGTGAATGCTCGATGCTTCGTTGTTTTCCTCTATGGAGTCGATCTTACTGAGCAGCGCATCGAGAGAAAAATACAGTAGTGCGCTGCTCTTTTCTTTCTGGTATCGAAACTCGCTTAAAACAGGTGGGTTGTCGTCTCCAACACTATATTGGTTGCCTGACTGAATGTTGACCAGATTGGTGGTCTGATAGCCGGTCCGGGCCTGTGGTGTATGGTGAAAAACCACCTCGTTTGCATGCGTGGTTAACTGTGAGAACAGCGCTCGTAGCTGCTCCGGCTGATAGTGCTTTTGATCCATAATATGCAGCGCGCAAAGTCTTGCGTACTGATTTCTTATAGTGGTTTTTACACTAAGGCTATTTGCTGTGGCTTTTTTGCCGGTGTTTACCGTACTCTCAGCGACGCCGGCGTGCATAGCGATTCTTGCGAGTGTGTTGATGTCCCGCCAACATTCGGCCGGCCAGTCGCGATACACCTGGCTATGTCGCAGTGCCATTTGCGACAAGTGTTCCATTGCGTTTTTTATGGCCAGTATCTTTTTCTCTTTGCCAAGTTTTTCCTTGCGGAATATTCCGTTATTTTTGGCACTGTCTGCCAGCGCAATTTTATATCCGTAAGCCATTTCCTGACAAAGTGTGACGGCAAGCTGAAATGATTTTTCGGCGTTCGTGTGCAGCGGAAAATCGAAATACAGATATTGTGTATCGAGAGCCTGCATCGCGACGGCGAATGGTTTTTCGTATTCCTCCATAATCAACAGGCGCGGTACTGGTGCGCAGGTTGTACGGTTGCTGTGTTGCAAGGCGCGCATCAACGATTTTGCGGAGTTGTATGATTCCTGGTTGGTATTCCCGTTGTTCGGAAATCCCTTGTTGGCGAAACCCTGCGCTATCAGCCAGGTCTTGAGGTCGGCTGCCTCAATTGGCAGAGGCGAGCTGCCATGATCTTGCTGGGCCGGTATGCGCAGCAGATTGGTGAGAGATGCCGTGAATGGTTTGTTGGTACTAAGCCTTCTTATCACGTCTTGAATTTTGCTCATCGCATTCCCACATTTATCGCTTAGCGCACGACCTCTTTGTTCTGTGGCTCAGCTACTTTATGCTGTGATTTTTTATCACTGGTATAGTCCACATGCTGTTGCGATTCCATTGCTGCTGTGGGTGCTGTGTTGCGCAATGTCATTTACAATGAAACGGTTAGCGCACCTACATTGAGTGTAGTCCAAACTGGCAATTTGACGAGTTCAGGAGAATGAGTTTTGGAACAATATCGGGGTACCACTATTGTCTCGGTTCGACGTGGTGCCGAGGTGGTCATCGGTGGTGACGGCCAGGTAACGCTGGGTAACGCGATCATGAAGGGCAATGCCCGAAAAGTTCGGCGTCTCTACAGAGATCAGGTGCTTGCTGGCTTTGCAGGCGGTACTGCTGATGCATTTACGTTGTTTGAGCGATTCGAAGGCAAGCTCGAGGAATATGGCGGCAATCTGACCCGTGCGGCGGTTGAGATGGCTAAAGACTGGCGCACGGACCGAATGCTGCGCCGGCTGGAAGCTTTGCTGGCCGTGGCAGACAGCAAAAGCTCGTTGGTAATTTCCGGTAACGGCGACGTCATTGAACCGGAGCATGGTTTAATCGCCATTGGTTCCGGTGGGGACTTTGCAAAATCGTCTGCGCGTGCGCTGCTCGATAATACCGAGCTTTCCGCCCGTGAAATTGTCGAGAAAAGCCTGGGTATTGCAGCAGATATCTGTATCTATACCAACGGCAATCTGACCATCGAAACACTGGAAAGCGAAGTTTGACGCTTTGTGACAAATAACACGTGAATTAAGCGGCTTCGATCACGTGGCCTCACTATTCAGTAAAATTAATTTTAACTTCGGTTCACCTTTTCCGTAGTTCTAATATTCCATAAACAGGCACCATCCATGTCCACCATGACCCCTCGCGAAATTGTTCAGGAACTAGACAAGCACATTGTCGGGCAGAGCGATGCCAAGCGTGCTGTTGCTATTGCGTTGCGCAATCGCTGGCGGCGTCAGCAGGTAGCAGTTGATCTGCGCAATGAAATAACACCGAAGAATATTCTGATGATCGGCCCGACAGGGGTTGGTAAAACCGAAATATCGCGGCGGCTCGCAAAACTCGCCAATGCACCGTTCATTAAGGTCGAGGCTACCAAGTTTACCGAGGTAGGTTACGTCGGGCGCGATGTGGAATCGATTGTTCGCGATCTGGTCGATGCTGCAATCAAGCAAACGCGAGAGATCGAAAAAGAAAAAGTTCGTCATCGTGCAGAAGATGCAGCTGAAGAAAAGATTTTGGATATTCTTCTGCCTCCTGCACGTGGTGAGAACAGTGAAGACAAAGAATCTGAAACCCGACAAAAGTTTCGTAAAAAACTGCGTGAAGGTGATCTTAACAACACCGAAATAGAAATAGAGTTAAATGCCCCGGCTGTCGGTGTGGAAATTATGACACCACCAGGCATGGAGGATATGACTCAGCAGCTACAGGGTATGTTTGAAAACCTCGGTCGTGAAAAAAAACAGACTCGCAAACTCAAAATTTCTGAAGCAATGCAACTCCTGATTGATGAAGAGGCGGCGAGCCTTGTAAATGAAGATGAATTAAAGCAACTGGCAGTTGAAAACGTTGAGCAAAACGGCATTGTATTTCTCGATGAGATCGACAAAGTTTCCAGACGCTCTGATGCTGGTGGCAGTGGCGGCGATGTATCGCGTGAAGGAGTTCAGCGCGACCTTTTGCCATTAATTGAGGGTTGTACCGTTAGCACCAAGTACGGCATGGTAAAGACTGATCACATTTTATTTATTGCCTCCGGAGCATTTCATTTAACCAAACCTTCAGATCTTATTCCGGAACTGCAGGGACGGCTGCCAATCAGGGTGGAGCTAAGTGCGCTGACTGTCGAAGACTTTGAACGTATATTGACTGAGCCTAATGCTTCCCTTGCGGAACAGTACAGAGCCCTGCTGGCAACAGAGAACGTGACACTTAAATTCAGCGATGATGGCATCAAGCGGATTGCGGAAGTCGCCTGGCGGGTAAATGAAAGTACCGAGAATATTGGTGCTCGGCGCCTGCACACGGTACTCGAAAGGTTGCTTGACGATGCCTCATTTGAAGCTTCTGACAAAGGTGGTTCAGAGGTACTTGTCGATACCGCCTATGTAGACAAATATCTTGCTGAACTGTCCCAGGATGAAGACCTGAGTCGCTACATCCTGTAGGATGAATTGGCATGAATAAATCAACATCGACCCCACGCCCCACTGAAATCAAGCTTCATCAGCGAAGCCGCGTTTTGGAGCTCCACTTCGACGACGGGTTCGAATGTAATCTGACCTGCGAATATCTGAGGGTTTATTCGCCTTCAGCTGAAGTACGTGGTCACGGCCCGGGGCAGGAGGTGCTGCAGCTTGGCAAGGAAGACGTTGGTATTGATCAACTAACCCCTTCGGGTAACTACGCTGTTAAAATTGCGTTTGACGATGGCCACGATTCCGGCATATTTACCTGGACCTACCTGCACGAACTGGGTACAAACTACGAGGCCTACTGGCAGGATTATCTTGATCGACTGGCTGCTGCCGGTAAGCAGCGTAAAGTGAAGAAGTCCCGCGAGTGACGGGATTGCCAACCCCCTCGATTATGCAACCGTCGTGGAACCCGCAATACCTCCCGCTTAAAAACCTGAGCTGAAACCTTGGAAGACAAAACTCATTTTGGTTATCAAACCGTCGAGACCGGCAAAAAGAAAGAACTGGTCGGCCAGGTATTTGATTCGGTAGCTGATCGCTATGATGTCATGAACGATCTGATGTCGTTTGGTGTTCACAGGCTATGGAAGCGCTTTACCATTAATCAAACTGGTGTCAGAGCAGGTCAGTCTGTGCTTGATCTGGCAGGTGGAACCGGTGATCTTGCAGCTAAGTTAAGTCAACGAGTTGGTTCATCGGGAACGGTTACGCTGTCTGATATAAATTCGTCGATGCTGTCTGTTGGCCGAGACCGCATGATTGATTCAGGAATTGTCGGCAATATGCAGTATGCGCTGGCTGACGCTGAACAATTGCCGTTTGCAGAAAGCTCGTTCCACTGTGTCACTATGGCTTTTGGTTTGCGCAATGTCACTGATAAACAACAGGCGCTAAACTCTATTTTTTCTACCTTAAAGCCCGGTGGCAGGTTGCTGGTACTGGAATTTTCAAAACCGGTTCTGCCAGTGTTGAGTAAAGCTTACGATGCCTATTCTTTTAGTGCCTTGCCTGCCATGGGTAAACTGGTTGCCAATGATGCTGAGAGTTATCGCTACCTGGCAGAGTCGATCCGCCAGCATCCGGATCAGGAAACCTTGCTTGGTATGATGCAATCGGCAGGTTTTGAGCGATGTGAGTATCACAACCTGACTGGTGGAATAGTAGCGTTGCATAAGGGTTTTAAGCTCTAAATGCTTAGCAAACGTTTTTCCAAGAGTTCATTAAATTGAAGCTGCCGGCACCTCTTGCTGTTGCTATGCAGACAGCGTTTAGCCGATACATCGAGCTCGATACCGATTCAAACTCGCGGCTTGCAAAATTGCGTGGCAAAGTAGTGTGCTTTCAAATTGAAGGTATCGATTTGCCAATTTGGTTTATTTTTAATGAAGCCGGGGTTAATGAGACTGACGTTGAAGTTGTAGAAGACTTCGGTGATACCGCAGATGCGACAATTGCTGGTGGACCATTTTCACTCCTGGCCCTCGCTACAGGTCGTCGGTCGATATTCGATGGTGATGTGAAAATCTCGGGTGATACCGATACCGCACAAAAATTTTCAAGATGTCTGAATGAAATTGATATCGACTGGGAGGAACATCTTTCACGCTTAACCGGTGATGCTGTTGCTCACCAGGTAGGTCGCTTCTCCCGCGGCGTTAGTCAATGGTTTACAGAGCGTTCGGACGCCATGCAGGAAAACACGGCTCACTATCTTCGCGATGAAGCAGAGCAGTTGCCGCACAGCTGGGAACTGGAAGAGTTTGTTGAACAGGTTGATGACCTTCGGGACCGTGTTGAATTGCTTGAATCCCGAGTAAAAGCGACAGTCTCACCTGGCGGAAATACAAATTAGTGTTTGCCAGAATCTCAAGGCTGTACACCATTCAAAAGGTGTTGCTGACCTACGGTATAGATCAGTTGTTACTGGATCGGCAACCATCAATGTCATTGAAGCTTCTAACTTCTCTGTCACCTGATCGCTGGCGACACAACAACACCAGAAAATTACCGCGTGCTGAAAGGTTGCGTCGTTCACTCGAGGAACTCGGCCCGGTGTTCGTAAAGTTTGGCCAGATGCTGTCTACCCGACGTGATTTATTGCCTGACGATATCGCGACAGAGCTCGCCTTGCTTCAGGACCGAGTGCCCCCGTTCCCGTCAGAGCTTGCGATACAAAGCATAGAGAAATCACTGGACAGTACGGTTGCTGAGTTGTTTAAAAATTTCGAAAGTGAAGCACTGGCATCTGCCTCTATAGCGCAGGTACATGCGGCAACCATGCACAACGGTGAACAGGTAGTGGTCAAAGTGTTGCGGCCGGATATTAAGCAAACCATTGATCGCGATTTGTCCCTGATGTTTTTATTGGCTGATCTGGCCAATTCATTCTGGTCAGAAAGTAAGCGCCTGAAACCAAGGGAAGTTGTCAGTGAGTATGAAAAGACAATTTACGATGAACTTGATATGCAGCGAGAGGCGGCTAACGCTGCCCAGTTGAGAAGAAATTTTGAGGACTCCAAAGAACTGTATATACCGGACGTCTATTGGGACTACACGGGTGGCGATGTAATGGTGATGGAGCGTATTAAAGGAATCCCGATTTCACATATCGATGAGCTAAAAGCTGCCGGAGTTGATCTTGAGAAACTAGCCGAGCGTGGTGTAAATATCTTTTTTACCCAGGTGTTCAGGGATAATTTTTTCCATGCTGATATGCATCCCGGAAATATTTTTGTTTCGGAAGACAATCCGCTGGATCCTTCCTATATCGCCGTTGATTTTGGTATTGTGGGAACACTGACGGATGAAGATCGCCACTATCTTTCGCAGAACCTGTTGGCTTTTTTTGAACAGGATTACTACAAGGTTGCGCGCTTACATGTCGACAGCGGCTGGGTGCCGGCAGATACACGCATTGAAGAGTTTGAGTCTTCAATTCGCACTGTATGCGAACCTATTTTTGAAAAACCGCTGGAGGAAATATCCTTTGGTCAGGTGTTGCTGCGACTGTTTCAGACTGCGCGACGATTTCAAATGGAAGTACAGCCGCAGCTGGTTTTATTGCAGAAAACGTTGCTGAATATTGAAGGGTTGGGCCGCCAGCTATATCCGCAGCTTGATCTGTGGAAGACCGCGAGACCAGTTCTGAAAGGTTTTATGATCGAACAAAACAGTCCATTGACGGTGTTGCGGGAAATTCAGCGCAATGCACCTGAATGGGCAAGACTTTTACCTGAAATGCCTGGGCTGGTTCACCAGTTTCTTGCCACTGGCGCTAATGGCGGTACGGTTCCAACTGGTATTCAGGTTGGCAGGTATGGTGCGGTTGGTGGTGCATCGAGTTCAGGTACAAAAGGCACGTCCGGGGTGCGGACAGAGGCAGTTATCTATGCCATTTGTGCGGCAGGTTTTTTCATCTGCGCAACACTGGTCACACTGCTGGGCAGCAGTGAGCTATGGCGATTGTTTGGAGTACCGCTTTGGGGCTGGCTTATATTTACACTGGCAGTCTGGTGTCTGCGACGATCGTTCAGATCATCTGCTATCACTTGATAAGCGCAAGTGATGGCCTCTGCTACCAGCGGTTTTCTCTCTAGAGGTTATCTGGATTCTTCGCACGAGATCTGTCACTAATCTTCAGCAGAGTCCTCGACAGCTCTGATTCCTGATGGAAGTGAACATGCAACGGCTCCTCGCGAAACTCCATTTCCTGGTCGAGCTCCAGTCGAAATCGATAGAGCTGGCAATTTAACTTATACAAACCGCTTTCAAATCGTGCAGGTTCTGGCGCGTATGCACCAACCGGTTTGATTTGTGCGGTTTCTTTCGCAGGTTCGATTTTTGTTGAGCCTGCATCTGATCTGACTGAGGCAATCTTCAGAACCGGGGAACTACCATTTTTTTGTGTGTGAAGTGGTTGTGAGACAAGAGGCAATTCGGACTTTACAGATGCTGCCGGTGCAATCGCATCGGGCTTTGGCTCGTCGTTTGCGGCTTTGTTAATTCCTGCTTTGCTGTCGGGTGTTGTGACCAGTACTTTAAAGCGTGCCAGCAAGTTGGCGAGTTCACTGAGCTTCTGATCGAAGTCTATGCGCATGCCAGCCTGCACGCTTTCTATCTCACTGGACAGTGATTGTTGCCTGTGATTTGAGTCTGGCTCACGATTGAACTCAGGCAGGTTTTTGTCAGTATGTGGCATTTAATTCCCGAAGCTTTGTGCAGCGTGGTTATGAATGTCCACGCCTCAGAATGCTATCGGCCATAATTGACGACAATTCACTGGCAAGTCGTAATTCAATTTAACTTGTGATGGAAAGTTCCGGCAACATGCCTTTAAATTCGGGTACTTGTAGCCAAAAATGATGTCAATTAATAGACACGGCAGATTTGCAGATTGTCTGGCCGGTCACGTTTTTAAAGGCACTGGTCGATGTTTTCACTTTGGTTTTAAATATTCGTTGCTGTGGTTAATGCACCCTGTTGTTCCGACTGGCACCGGGACATGTCGGACATGAGACTTTTTCTACCTTGCTGTTAGTCACACTGTAAGACAGGATGGTGCCGGAATTAAACCAGGGTCAGGACAATGGACATCAGTGCACGGTTTCCCGATGGCGCCAGATGGTGCCGTCAATTAGATATTGCGCAATCGGCTGCTACTTATTCTGTAGATGCTGGCAATGCAATCTCCAGAGACCAGGCATTGGATGCCTATGCTGAAGTAACCGCGTGGCCTGAGTATCAGCAAACTCCGCTGCATCGGTTGAGCAAGCTTGAAAAGCATCTGGCCTGCGGTGCGATTTACTACAAAGATGAATCCAGCCGTTTTGGTCTTGGCAGCTTTAAGGCGCTCGGTGGCGCGTATGCTGTGTTGAAACATGTTGCTGCGGTTTATGAAAAGCAATCCGGTAAATCTATTACTCCGGGTGAAATCAGGCAGGGAAAAATTAAAGACTTCGCTGCTGCAATTACTGTCACTACTGCAACTGACGGCAATCACGGGCGTTCTGTTGCCTGGGGTGCAAAAAATGCCGGTTGTCCGTGTCGGATTTACATTCACGCAGAGGTAAGTGAAGGTCGAGCCGATGCAATGGCAGACCTCGGTGCTGAGGTAATTCGCATTGAAGGTGACTACGACGAATCGGTGAAGCTCTGTGCATCAGAAGCGGAGCTCAATGGTTGGCAGATGGTTTCAGACACGTCTTACAACGGCTATACAGAAATTCCTGCTAACGTGATGGCAGGTTATACCGTATTGGCCAGTGAGGTGATCAGACAACTGGATCAGCCGCCGACCCATGTTTTTCTGCAAGCCGGGGTCGGCGGCCTTGCTGCGGCGATCTCTGCGCGTCTTTGGATGGAGTATGGCGTTGCTCGGCCGCACATCACACTGGTTGAGTCCGACTACTCGGCCTGTGTTTTAGAGAGCTTCAAACAACAAACCCCTGCGCGTGTTGATATTGCAGAAGAAACCGTAATGGCGGGTTTGTCCTGCGGTGAAATGTCTTTGCTTGCGTGGCAGATACTATCTGGTTGCACCGATCAGGTGATGACGCTCGCGGATAACCAGGTTGCGGATGCAATGAAACTGTTTGCTGACGGTGAGATGGCTGACCAATCAATAGAAGCGGGAGAATGTGCAGTCCCCGGTGTGCTGGCACTGATTGCGAGTGCAACTTCCTCTCAGCAGGACTATAGCGACGCACGAATTTTGGTTCTGGGTTGCGAAGGTGCGACGGATGCTGAAGTTTATCGGAATATGCTTGAATCTGTGGCTCGTTAGCCCCGTAGCATAATAGCGTGGGATAATATAAAGTGTCTCCCGCTGCTGAGATTTGTTTCTTTTTTCACAGCAGCCATTTTTGGAAGGACTTCCCGATCCGGTGACGGGCACGGATTTCAAATCCGATGAGACGCGTCAGACGTGTCTGGTGGGTTCGACTCCCAC
>CAZYRP010000026.1:0-38112 GCA_964649465.1 uncultured Granulosicoccaceae bacterium
TGAATCGGCTATGGCCAATACAGTAGTTGTTGAAAATCGGCTCAGATCAGGTTGAAAATATGAACTGCAAACCGGTAATTTTTTTGTTAAGCACTTTGACACTGACCGTACATTCTCTATCAAGTGCCAACACATCATCTCAGCCTAACGTTCTATTGATTATATCTGACGATCTGGGCCTGGACGCATCATCGCAATACAACCTGAGCACTGATCTGCCACACACTCCTGTGCTCGACTCACTGGCAAAAAACGGAATCGTATTTGAGAACACCTGGGCCACACCCGCATGCACCACGACGAGAGGAACACTGATTACCGGACTACACGGAATTAACAGTGGCGTGGACACGGTACCAAATAAGATGGATACGTCTCTCAACACTATTCAGCGGTTATTAAAAAACAACGCACAAACCAGTAACTATCAGTCCGCGGTATTTGGCAAGTGGCATCTGGCAGGCAGAAACCCGGATCACTCTCATCCCAATCAATCAGGAATTGATTTTTACTCGGGCAATATTGCCGGAGTATTGAAGGACTATAACCAGTGGCAACTGACAAGCAACGGCGTCATCAGCCAGTCAAGTGAATACCACACCACCGCTATCAGTGAAATGGCAATCGACTGGATTGAAAAACAAAGTGACCCCTGGTTTGCATGGCTTGCTTATGCTGCCCCTCACTCACCCTTTCATCTGCCGCCACCTGAATTGCACAACAGAGAATTAACCGGAAGTCTTAAAGACATCAAACGAAACAAACGGAACTATTACCTGGCCGCCATTGAAGCTATGGACACTTCGATCGGCAAGGTTTTAAATTCGTTAACAGCGCAGCAGCGCGACAATACGCTGATTATCTATGTTGGCGACAACGGCACACCCGGCCCGGTGGCAGACAAATCCGTTTTCTCGCGCTCTAAAGCAAAGGGCAGCTTGTTTGAAGGTGGCATCAGAGTTCCAATGACCATCAGCGGAATGGGTGTTACCCGAACCGGCCAACGTGAAGAGGCGATGGTCAATACCGTGGATCTTTACGCAACCATTGCTGAGGCCGCCGGCGCTGTATCGATCGAAACTATCGACGGGCGCAGTCTTTACCAATTACTATCCGACGCAACCGCAGACACGCGAAATTATAATTACTCGGAATTTATTGGCAAACGAATAAAGGGCTGGGCTGTCAGGAATAAGACATACAAACTCATTCAGTCAGATGATGGCACACAACAGCTCTACAATCTTTCAAACGACTTCAACGAAAACACCAATTTACTCCGAACCAACCCGGACCAATACGAATCAACAGTTGCTGAGCTTGAAAATTATGCCAAAGTTGTTCGTGCCGGCAGAGGCAACAAAGTAAATCATGGCGCTAATAAATCAACAGTGTCGAAACCCGCAACCTCTGTATCAGGCACTGCAATTGACCTGACAAACGCTATCCTGACCTCTGGCAATTCTAACTGCGCAAGTTATGCCCGATCATATCGATCAAACGCAACTGACATACACAACAGCAAAGCATTCACCGGCGAACTATCAATCAGCCTGCAAAACGATGAGTGTGTTATTAAATCCAACGCCATACCGAATCATAATTTTAATGACGGCGAGAGAACCTTCCGACACCCCGTTAAAACACAGGATAGTGAATATCGCATCACCGCAAACCCTTCTATTGCGGCGCAACCCACCCCCTTAGCTTTAAATCAGGACAATGCCGTACTGCTCAATGGCGTAAAGGTCGATATTCTTGCTGCAGGTTGCTTTAACGTCGGCAATGAAAAAACAGGCTGCAGCGATGTCACTCAGCCATGGCGTTTAGACCCAATGCATAATGCATCGGGCTTTAGAGTTGATTCACATAACGCCCATACCCAACCAGACGGGACGTATCACTATCACGGATCTCCGAATGCGTTATACGATTCAAATGATACATACACCGTTGTGGGTTTCGCAGCCGACGGCTTTCCGATTTTCGGGGGCACTATTACAGACGACGGTACCAGTAGAAAGGTAAATTCGAGCTATCGGTTAAAAAGCGGGCAAAGGGCCACAGGTACAGATAATCCCGGAGGCAGGTATGATGGTACTTTTCGGGATGACTATGAATATGTCGCAGGACTCGGCGACCTTGATCAGTGCAACGGCATGCAGATAAATAACACGTACGGCTATTTTATTACCGACGAATATCCTTATGTTTTAGCCTGCTTCAGTGGCACACCACATGATTCGTTTAACAAGCGTCGCCGATAAGCACAGCTACTACTGATAATCCTCCCCACCCGATAGCATCACCTGCCACACAAGTTTAAAAACGCTTACCAGGAAATTTCATCCGACTGCAGGTGATCTGTGTTGCAATAATCGACAACACTTCCACAACCATTATTAAACTGAATATGGGTGACGCTGCTATTAGATATACCACCTCCATGATACTCTTCTTCATCCGGCACCAGCTGCTGCAACAGTAGCTGCTTAAAGTCCGCATGAATAAAGCAAAATACCACGTTATTTTCGCCGTCGAAGTTATCACGTAATTTTTTTGCCTGAATGCGCGCACGCACAACAGCCACCTCCCAGACCTCAAAGGGTTGGCATTTGTACCATCCGTCATCATCGATATCATCGGGACAATCAAATTCCGGAAACTCCCGCCTGATTTCAGTATCAGTCATTCCCGGTTCGCCATGGCACTTGCCTGCCTCAAAGCCAGAGAAGCAACCACCCACCTCATAAATACCCGTCCAGATGGATGCACGATCCTGTCTTGCCTGAAGTAACGGCTGTGCAGTTTGCAGAGTTCGCCGAAACGGGCTTGCCAGCACATGATCTATTTGGCCGAAGCCATCATAGTGCTTCGCCAGCTGTCTGGCCTGTTTTTGCCCAAGCTCCGTCAAATCCGGATCTTCAACTCGCTGATGATCTGGCAGCGCATTATTTGCCGACTCGCCGTGGCGCACCAGATACAAATGAAAACCGGTATGTCGTTGCATAGTTTTGATCACACGTTATTTCTTAATACATGCCGCATTCAGCTACATGTTATGCAACAAGTATTCAGTCAAACAAGGTCTTCCAGCAATAATCCAGTGTACCTATTATGCATCAGTCTGCTGACTAAAATGCACAGGTTAAAACACGAATAGAGTTGACTGGAAAATCATTCGGCTGCAAATCGCCAGGATTCACACTCCCTGCTCCACAGGGTGTGTGTTACTACGCATACTGTGCGACATGCATGCGCAAATCGCTTGCGCTTGAACCTTCTACGCCGGACAATTAAATCATCAGGACAGGTGCCTGCTCCGGAAACCCATCCTTGTTTAATTTAGCCAACGTAAGGACTTCATTTTATGTTTTTCAGATCAATTGCCGCAGCAGCGGTACTCCTCAGCTCCACAATGGCCACTGCCGAAACCGACATGCCATTCGCACTGGACTGGAAATTTGAGGGTCCGGCTGCACCGTATTTTGCTGCAATCGACAACGGCCATTTTTCAGATGCCGGCCTGACAGTGGAAGTAACCGCTGGAAAAGGCTCTCTCGATGCAATTCCCAAGGTCGCGACCGGTGCTTTTCCCGTGGGTATGGCAGACATCAACTCACTGGTGAAATTCCTCGATCAAAACCCCGGCGCACCAGTTACAGCCGTCATGATGATCTATGACAAGCCGCCGTTCGCTATCGTCGGCAGAAAATCACTTGGTGTTGAAACGCCAAAGGACCTCGAAGGCAAGGTACTGGGTGCACCGCCTCCTGATGGCGCCTGGGCACAGTTCCCGGTGTTCGCCAAAGAGACAGGCATCGATGTTGATGCAGTCAAAATTGAACCAGTTGGCTTCCCGACTCGAGAACCTATGCTGGCCGAAGGCAATGTAGCCGCCGTCACCGGGTTTTCTTTTTCTTCTTACCTGAATCTGGTGAATCTTGGTGTACCGGAAGACGACATCTCTACCATTCTTATGGCAGACCATGGTGTCGATCTCTACGGCAACGCAATTATCGTGAACACTGACTTCGCCGCCGAAAACCCGGAAGCGGTTAAAAGTTTTCTTGCAGCAGTAGGTAAAGGCTGGGCAGATGCAATAGCAGATCCTGCAGCTACAATGCCGGGCCTGCAAAAGCGCAACCCTGCCGCCAAGCCTGAGCTTGAAGAACGCCGGTTGAAGCTCGCTATTGATGCCAATGTAATGACCGACTACACCATTGAGAATGGCATGGGCGGCATCGATCAGGATCGCTTCAACAATTCACTCGAGCAAATCAAACTCACTTACGAATTCAAAGCAGAGCCGGATGCCGCTCTTTACTTTGACAATAGCTTCCTGCCTGAGGGTGGCTTCAAACTGAAGTAAGCAGACGTTTTTAATACGCGTCATACGAGGCGCTGGTATTTATACCAGCGCTTTTTTTTTGAAGAGTTTTTTATCCGGATAGAGTATCTGTCATGCAGAATCTCATTGACATAAAAGATGTGCATCTCTCCTACGGCACTGCCAGTGGCAATCTGCCGGTACTCGACGGGTTTAGCATGTCTGTCGCCAAAGACGGTTTTGCAGCAGTAGTCGGACCTTCCGGTTGCGGCAAATCCACCCTCACCCGTTTGATTGCCGGACTATTAAAACCAGACAGCGGCACTGTTTGGCTGGACGGTGAAAAAGTCACCACACCGCGCGCATCTGTTGGCATGGCATTTCAAAATCCGGTGCTCCTTGAATGGCGCAGCATCATTAAAAACATCATGCTTCCACTTGAGATTGTTCCAACCAAACTCAGCAAAGCAGAACAGTTAGATCGCGCACGCTATCTATTAAGTCTGGTAGGACTGGAAGGCTTTGAAGATAAACGTCCATCAGAATTGTCGGGGGGTATGCGACAACGCGCGTCACTGTGCCGGGCATTGATTCATCAGCCGGATGTATTAATTCTCGATGAACCGTTCGGTGCACTTGATGCTTTTACCCGCGAAGACCTCTGGCAAATTATGCACGACGTAAAAACACGTGAACCCTTTACCGGCATTATGATTACCCACGACTTACGCGAATCAATCTACCTTGCCGATCAGGTTGTCGTGATGTCAGGGAGACCTGCGAAAACACAGTATGTACTCGATCTGCCGGTCAAAGGCCCGCGGTCAATAGAAACGCTATACACACCACAAGCTGCCAACATGCTTAAAGTGTTGCGGCACCAGATTGAAATTGCCCAGGGCCGTACCTCCCTTGATCAGAATGACCCAAATCAAAACAACCCAGATCAAAACGACCCGGATCACAGCAACGCAGATCACAGCCATGGGGTTAGAAACACCATAGACAATTCAACCGCAAACTCTCCGGCGGCACGCTAACATGTTGCGAAAAATATTAATTCCACTGATCGCGATCATTATTTTTTTAGGACTGTGGGAAGCGTTGGTCTGGTTCAAAGACTGGCCAAACTACAAAATGGCGTCACCGTCAGACCTGGGACCAGCATACAAACAATACTGGTCATTGTTTCTAACGATGGGCTGGCAAACACTGTGGCGTACCGTAGTCGGGTTACTGATTGCTATAGTCGTTGGTGTAATACTCGGCATGATTATGGGTTTTTCCAAACTCATGCGCGATGCACTATACCCGTTGCTGGTGGGTTTTAATGCCATTCCCAAGGCCACCGTGGTACCCATCGTTGCATTGCTGTTTGTCGGTGCACACGACTTAAACACAATTTTAATTGCGTTCATGATTTCTTTTTTTCCAATTGCAGTATCTATCTCAATTGGACTCTCAACACTAGAGCCGGAATATCGGGATATTCTGCGCGCACTGGGTGCATCGAAGGCAACCATATTCTGGAAGATCGCCCTGCCAAAAACGCTGCCTGAATTTTTCGGTGCGCTAAAAGTTTCAGTCACCCTTGCGTTTATCGGCACCAACCTGATGGAGATCGTATCGCCACACGGCCGTGGACTGGGTGCATTGTTCGACTCCGGTAAAACCAACGCCGACTACCCCCTGATGTTTGCTGTATTGATTGCACTGGCATTTCTGGGCATTTTTCTTTACTACATCGTGGTACTGCTCGAACGCATCTTTGCAGGCTGGGCCGAGCGAGAGCCTACCTAACGCACTCCTGATCTTAAATCCTGCTTCACAGCTAAAAATGGGTTTTTCAAAAATGACAACATGTTTCGCTGGCATCAAACCCAAATGACTGTGATAGACTCAGGGCTCAACAGGAGAAAACCCATGAAAAATCTAGTGATTATTGCTTCTTTCGTCGCACTTCCACTACTATCCGGCGCGGCAATAGCTCAGTGTGAACA
Source organism: uncultured Granulosicoccaceae bacterium (assembly GCA_964649465.1). Classification (GTDB taxonomy): domain Bacteria; phylum Pseudomonadota; class Gammaproteobacteria; order Granulosicoccales; family Granulosicoccaceae. The sequence goes on from CAZYRP010000026.1 coordinate 6,331, forward strand.
CGGCAACTACGCTATGCAGGACGACGAACACACAGAGGGATTACTTACGAAAAAGCTCGATGAAGAAGCTCTCGAATTGCTGCGAAAACGTCTGCAGGCAACAGAAAAAGCACCTGAAGAAGTCTCAACACCAGTTGCCTACCTTTAGACTCTGGCGTCGGCTAAGTTTATAGTCATAAGCACCCTTGTCTGCTAACAGAGCATTCGTCTGAAAGGCCGTTATAAACTGTAACGGCCTCTCCACTATATAACTGACGTTAGACCACTGCTTACACGAGTCGCTGATACTGGCCGGAATCTTTATTAATGATCCACTCAAGTGGTGGTGAAGTGTGTTGTAACGCAGCAACTCACCTGACCGCAATTTCCTCCGCACTTAAGGAAAGCAAAACCCGGTGGCGGAAAAGTCTGCTGGCAACAGCATTATTGCTTAACCTGCATACAGTGGATGCAGACCCACTTATAAACGCAGACACCTCCAGACTACCAGTAACCGAACTGGAAATAGCTCGCCTGATCTTCGATCACAACATGCACAGCACCTGGGGTCCCGGACGTCCATGGTGGTCAATCAACTGGCCCGAAGCAGAGCAACATTTCACTGACGGTGTTCGCCGTTATACGAATATAAATATCGCACCCGACAGCCGCCACATCCGGCTAACGGACGAAGCTCTATACAATTTCCCCTGGCTCCTGGTTCAACAACCAGGCAGATGGAATCTCAATGTGCAGGAGCAGCAACACCTGCGTGAATACCTGCTGCGCGGCGGCTTCATGATGGTCGATGATTTTCACGGACCGCAACAATGGAATGTATTTAGCCGAATAATGCAGCAAGTATTGCCGGAGTATAACGTGGTAGATATCCCGGACAATGATGAGTTACTACACGTATTGTATGAACTCGGTCAGCGCACCCAAATTCCCGGACGCAGACATCTACACAGCAACGGCTCAGGTATACAGGTTCAGATGCCACATTCACCACCACGATGGCGTGGCATCTATGACGAACATAATCAACTCATGGTGGCTATTAATTTTAATATGGATATTGGAGATGCCTGGGAACATGCCGATGATCCCGTTTATCCATTATCGATGACATCACTCGCCTATCGATTCGGGATAAACTATTTAATTTATGCAATGACGCATTAAAAAAGAGCGACCCGAGCGAACTGAATAAGTAAAGAATCAAGCAGGCACTACACTGGTTCGATTAGACTACAACTCTGCCCTTTTTATCGCTGAAAACGGAGATAATTTTTTGGGATATACCGACCAGAGCCTGAACCTGACAACGTCAAATATATGCTGAGCTTTATTTTTAACAGGCTGCTTCAGTCCGTGTTCGTTATTTTAGCTGTCAGCTTAATCGCATTTTCATTATTTCGTTTCGTCGGTGATCCGGTTGCACAGATGGTCGGGCAGGAAACTTCTATCGAAGATCAGGAACGATTACGCGACAGATTGGGTTTAAATGATCCTCTCACCAGTCAATATCTTCGCTTCGTTAGTAATTTGTCTAAAGCTGAGTTTGGTTATTCATACAGAACACGCCAGCCAGTAAGAGAAATGATATTAAACCGCATGCCTGCAACTCTCGAGCTGGGAGCAGTGTCACTCGTCATTTCTCTGCTCGTCGGCATACCTGCGGGTATTTACACCGCTTTAAAGCGGGGCATTTTATCTAACGCACTACTCATAGCCACTCTCTTTGGTATTTCCATCCCAACCTTTGTCATAGGTATATTTCTAATTTACCTTTTTGGTGTATCACTGGGTTGGCTGCCGACTTTCGGCCGTGGCGACACAGTGCAACTCGGCTGGTGGCAAACCAACTTTCTAACCCTGTCAGGCTGGAAGTCTCTGCTATTGCCAGCCATTACACTCGGCGTTTATCAACTCACATTAACCATGCGTCTGGTGCGTGCCGAAATGCAGGATGTACTTAAAACAGACTACATCAGGTTTGCCACAGCAAGGGGCGTTAGTTATCGTTCCTTATACTTCAATCATGCATTTCGAAACACTTTGGTGCCGGTGGTTACCATTATCGGTTTGCAGCTGGGCGGCATTATTGCGTTTTCTATTGTTACTGAATCCGTGTTTCAGTGGCCAGGTATGGGACTGCTGTTTCTGGATTCGATTCGCTATGTCGATATACCTGTTATGTCGGTCTATCTAGTACTGATTGCGTTGATGTTTGTCATCATTAACTTATTGGTAGATATCCTGTACTTTGCAATAGATCCGCGTGTACGGATTAAAAGCGATCATGTCTAGCATAGAGACAATGAGAGACAGCGGCAGATGACCCGTTCATGGCATCGCTGGGCTCGCGAAAACGAGCTGGTCTTTCTTTTTCTGAACAACCGTATTGCCCAGCTTGCAGCGCTGATCGCACTATTGTGTGTGGGAGGTGCGGTGCTGAGTCCGTGGATAGCACCCACAGACCCATACGATATCGCCAGTCTGGACATTATGGATTCTCTTGTTCCTCCCGCATGGAGCGAAGCAGGTGATCAGCGATTTCTTATCGGCACTGATGATCAGGGGCGTGATTTATTATCTGCAATTATGTACGGCACACGTCTATCACTACTGGTCGGCTTTTTGTCTGTTACTTTTGCCAGTGTCCTCGGGGTGACCGTCGGGTTGATGGCCGGTTATTTTGGCGGTCGGTTCGATGCCATTGTAATGCGTATAGCTGATGTGCAGTTGAGCCTGCCGGCAATCCTTACCGCCTTGCTGGTAGATGGCATCGCAAGAGGCCTGCTACCACGCGACAAACACGACAGCCTGATGATCATTGTATTGACTGTCGCTATTGGTCTTTCGTTGTGGGTTAACTTTGCCAGAACTGTTCGTGCATCCACCTTTGTTGAGCGCAATAAAGAATACGTGCAGGCCAGTGAGATTATGGGCATGCACCCGTTTCGCATTATGTTCACCCATATTCTGCCGAATATTCTCGGACCAATTTTAGTCATACTCACAGTTGATCTGGCTGTTGCCGTGTTACTTGAAGCAACGCTGTCGTTTCTAGGCGTCGGCGTACCGGCAAATCAGCCATCACTGGGCACACTCATTCGGATTGGCACCGAGTATATGTTTTCAGGTGAATGGTGGATCGTTATTTTTCCCAGCGCACTGTTAATCACAATGATCGTCTCAATAAACATACTGGGTGACTTTCTGCGTGACGCATTTAATCCGAGGTTGCGTTGAAACATCTGCTCAACATACAGAACCTCAGTGTTAAATTCCCCACTCGCTTTGGTGACTTCACAGCCCTTGATTCTATCAACCTGACCGTGGGCTCAGGTGAAATACATGGATTGGTCGGAGAATCCGGGGCAGGAAAATCCACAGTTGGCGCATCTATCATTGGCTTACTGCAAAACCCCGGTTACATCGACACAGGATCAATTCATTTTGCCGGGCAGAACCTGCTAAGGCTTGATGAGAATACCTACCATCGGTTGCGCGGCAACCAGATTAGTATGATATTTCAGGATCCACAAACCAGCCTTAACCCACTGCTCACTATTTCTGCACAACTCATCGAAACCATTAAACAGCATCAAGACATTAGCTATCAGCAAGCACGCCAACGGGCTATAGCACTATTAAAAGAGACCGGACTAACTGATGTTGAAAAAAGGATAGATGAATACCCGCATCAGTTTTCCGGCGGCATGCGCCAGCGCGTTGTAATTGCATTAGCACTGTGCACTGACCCCGAGCTCATCATTGCAGATGAACCCACCACAGCCCTTGATGTATCTGTACAAAAGCAAATTCTTGCATTAATCCGTTCGATTTGCACCAGGCGCAATCTCGGCATCATTCTCATTACACACGATATCGGAGTAATTAACGAAATCACTGATCGCGTCACTGTGCTTCGCAACGGAAGCGTCATAGAAACCGGCACTACAAAGGAAGTGCTGAGCAACCCGCAGGATACCTACACACGTGCACTAATGGCGGCCGTTCCTCGACTGGACAAAAGACTTGACCGATTCCGTAATATAATCGATGAAGATACATCTGCCACTGCCGGTGATGACATTAGTGAATGGCATGTTCCAGATGCAAGTGCCACCTATGCATCTGACTGGCTAATGTCAGGCAGAAACGCTGGCTCTAATCACAGCACTCTCTCTACTGAAAGCGATACACCACAAATTCTATCCGTAACAGATCTCGCCGTGACCTTTTATAGTGGGCAACCGCGCTGGTTTGGAAAAAAGAGCGGTTTCAAAGCACTGTCAGATATTAGTCTTGCAGTTCATCAGGGCGAAGTACTTGGCCTGGTGGGTGAAAGCGGTAGCGGAAAATCAACTCTGGCAAAGACAATCGTTGGATTGGTTAACCCGTCAGCAGGTAGCATGCAGTTTCGCGGCGTCCCACTACCCATGGGACGCCTCAGAAACCGCCAACACCCTTCACGACGCCAGATACAAATGGTATTCCAGGACCCTTACTCTTCATTGAACAATCGCCAAACAGTCGAAGATATTATTTCTGAACCAATTCGCTTCTATCAACTAAGCTCGAACCAGCAGGAAACAAAAAAACTCGTTGCATCAGTATTAGATCTGGTCGAAATGCCGCAACGGGCCATGTTGAAATACCCGCACCAATTTTCCGGTGGCCAACGTCAGCGCATTGCAGTAGCGCGAGCGTTGGTAGCGCGTCCCGAATTTCTCATCTGTGACGAGCCCACATCAGCACTCGATGTCTCAATTCAGGCACAAATACTGAACCTGCTTAAAGACCTGCAAGAAGCATTTGGTTTATCGATTTTATTTATCAGCCATAATCTTGCGGTTATCAGGCAAATGGCAGATCGGGTGGTTGTACTTAAGAATGGACAACTGGTCGAAACTGCCAAGACTGATCAATTTTTTAGCGCCCCTGCAGCACCCTATAGTCAGTCACTGCTGAGTGAAACGCCCTCCTTGAACTTTTAGTACAAAGTAGTCAAATACTAACTATCGAAATCCGGGTTGAGCAGTACCGGGATTGAGCCCCAGGGCCTTTACAACAGACGCCTTGCTCATCAGTGAATCGGCCCATCGAGTCAGGGATGGACACTTCTCACGCCAGGCCACATCATAAATTTGCAAATAGCTTTGCTTTGATGCGATCCACGGCAACGTTGCAATATCAGCTGCTGTAAACGAACTACCAGCAAGATAAGGCGAATTACTCAATCGTTTTTCCAGCACATCCAGACAACGCCACAGAAGCGAATCGAAATGCACAACCGCTGCGGGATTGTCATAAGCGGCGCTGAATCGACCGAACTGGCCAGCCAACGGGCCGAGCTGCCCAGCCTGCCAAAGAGTCCACGACATCACCTGCGCCCGCTCTATTTCCGTTTTACCATGAAGCTCGGGAAACACGCTCGCCAGATAGAGAAGAATAGCACCCGACTCAAAGTAACTGACGGCAGGTTCAGAGTTGACTATTAGAGCGGGTATTTTTCCGTCAGGAGAAATCCTGCGATACTGCGATGTTTTCTGTTCACCTTTAGATATATCGATCGGGTGATAGCGGTAGATTGCGCCAGCTTCCTCCAGCGCGATTATAATTTTCTGACCGTTGGGTGTGTTCCAGCCGTAAAACTCAAAATCAAACTTATTCACTTTTACTCAGCAGTTGGACTGACATAAACAACTGACTCTGCAAAATACAAAATCATGGCTGACCGATAACCGAACCAGCCAGCCATGCGCACTACTTATTTGACAGTGACCCAACGAAGTATAAAAAAGTTGTCGGTGCGTTGAGTTAATTCAATGTTGTCTTTAGAGGCCCAAATAAGCGGTTGAACATACATAGGTATGTAGGCCACTTCTTCCTGCATCAGTGCGGTGGTTTCATCAATCATTGATTGACGTTTGCTATCGTCAAGTTCGGTTTGAATCATCGGCAGCAATTCATCAATTCTTTCATTAGAGTAATCGCCGAAGTTCCAGCTGCCGAGCTTCTTCTCGGTGTTGGGCGTTGTGACAAGAAAACGAATCGGGTGTTCGGCATCAAAGGTACCCGGTGACCAGCCTAGCAGATACATATCAAATTTATCTTCACGCAGCTCCGGCCAGTAGTTTCTGACTGGCATGGTTGTCAGTTCAGCGTTCAGACCAACTTTTGCAAACATTGAAGCTGCTGCTTTGCAAATTGCTTCATCATTAATGTAGCGATCGTTCGGACACTGCAAACCAAAACTGAAACCATCTGCATAGCCCGCATCACTCATGAGTTTTTTCGCAGCATCCGGATCATATGGCAACCTTTCAGCGTTGTCTTTCGAAAACCCTTTCATTGCATCAGACACCAGCTGAGCAGCTGGTTGCGCATTGCCTCGCATGACTTTATCAATAAGTGCATCGACATTGACCGCCTGATAAGCGGCTTGTCTTACCCGCACGTCCTTGAACGGATTTTTACCAGACACATCACCAGAGAATTTAAGTTCGTCTGCCTGATGTGCAAATCCAAACATCAAAACACGGGCTTCAACACCTTCATGCACCGTGAAACCGGAACGTTCTTTCATTCGCGGCACATCCTGCAACGGAATCGGAGAGATAAAATCGATCTCACCTGAAAGCAGAGCCGCCATTCCGGTCGCGCTCTCACCAATGGGTGTGAACACCGCTTCGGTGATATTGCTTTCCAATGTATCCCACCAGCCATCAAACGGCTGCAACGTGGTTTTTACACCAGGGTCACGGGAGGTGACTGTAAATGCGCCGGTTCCATTAGCATTTCGTGTCGCGTGATTTTCCGCTTCCTTCGATGGTCGAGTTGCCTCGTTATCTGTGGCCCAGTCACGATCCATGATCATGAAGTTGGCGATTGAATCAGGGAACAACGGGTTAGGTGCATTAGTTAGAAAATCGATAGTCTGATCATCTACGACAGATACGCTTTTTACCGGTGCAAACCATGAGCGAACATCAGACTCTTCAGATGATGCACGCTCGTAGGAGAACAGCACATCGTCCGCTGTTAACGGAGAACCATCGTGAAAAGTCACCCCGGTACGAAGCGTAAATCGCCAGCCGTCAGCCCCCAATTGCTCCCAACTCTCAGCCAGGGCCGGCTCAATCTTCATCTCCTTGTTGCGGCGTACCAGTCCCTCATAGACGTTATTCAAAAAACCCAGCACTGGTGCTGAGTTGGTGGCGTGCGGATCCATCGTTTGTGGATCTGTAGTTCCCGCCCAACGGAACGTCTCCGCCTGGGATGCACTGGTAAACGCCGCCAGCATCGCTGCGACCACCGGTATAATTACTTTGCGATAGGTTGGTTTCATGGAATTTTCCTCAGTTTCCGCTAATACTCTTTGCGCGCCCGTCCAGTGTAACCTGCCTGCTGACCTGGTTTCGAGCAGTTATTCAGCGTATTCAGCCTGGCGCGGTTCAATTCTGTCATAGCCCACCTGCCGATACTAATCCTGCTAACACTGAAAGCGCTCCATAAACCTCTATACTCGGTTCTACCCCATTGCCGAATAACAGATATCAATGAATTGCTTCAAAAGTTAATTTTCACCTGCAACTTTGCAACGTCTGATGTCTTGAGCGGAACAACAAAGTGTAAGATAGTGCATGCAACTCTAATCCCATGTGAACTATGCCAAAGCCAATTGTCGGAATAATCGGTAATCACTATAAGCTTGAAGATCGATTCGATATACAAATGTCTGGCCTGAGTAATTTTCAGGCAGTTAATGAAATTTCCGGAGCTGTACCACTATTATTTGCTGCAGATCCGAAGATCACAGACATTGATTCACTGCTGCATGTTGTTGATGGAATTCTGCTGACCGGCGCCCGTGCGAACGTTCATCCGGAAAATTTTCATGCAGCTCCCGATGAGAGTTACGAACCTTATGACCGCAACCGGGACAGTGTTGCATTGCCATTAATCAGGGCATGCGTTGAACGCGGCACTCCATTGCTTGGCATATGTCGTGGCTTCCAGGAAATGAATGTTGCTTTCGGTGGCACGCTACACCCGGAGATTCGCGATGTACCCGGGCGTATGAATCATCGCATGCCACGGTTGGATAACGGAGAAATACACCCTGATCCGGATGTTATTTTTGGCGAAGTACACGACGTAACACTCACACAAGACGGTGTTTTTGAATCACTCTATGGTCAATCCCGTATTCGAGTTAACTCTCTGCATGGCCAGGCCATATTGAACGCTGGCGAGCGAGTAACAGTTGAAGGCCTTGCAGAGGACGGCACAATAGAGGCTATTCGCATCACAGAGACCGACAGTTTTGCATTAGGCGTGCAGTGGCACGCTGAGTACGAGTGCCAACGCAAGCCGGTTAATCGAGTGATATTTGAGGCCTTTGGCGAAGCTCTTAATAAGACTGCCTAATGAGCTTACCCAATAAACTTACCTAATAAGCTTATTAGGTAAGCTTAAGTGAACAGATCGAAAAAGCACGAATCACTTTACTCAAATTAAAAACCCAGGCATCTCACTCCCGGAAAACCTCTGAACTATTGATTGAGAATCATTCTCAACCAATAGCCAAAACAGGCATTGCTCAAAAGGAAGTCTACATTCAGTTCGAACTTCTACCGGTAAACAAGTGATCCAACGAAATTTTACCAGCGCCATAGATAAACAAATAGAAAAGAAGAAACAGCCATAGCGCTCTTTGATCAAGAATTGCCGAGTCAGGGATTCTGTCAAACCAGGCACCGATGGTTTCTGCGTCTGCAAAGTGACCGGTAATATCAACAATACTTTGCACAATCACAAAGCCAATCATTCCAACCGCCGCAATTCTGGTAAACAGGCCTAATACTATCAGCACCGGGAGAATGAATTCGGCATACGCCCCTGCATACACGATCAGGTGGTAGGGAATAAACGGAACAGCCGACACATCATAGGTATACTTTTCCATGACATTCGGCAGTATCTGGGCAAACGCGCCGTCTTGAATTGTTAGAAACCCCTCAAGCCCGTCACCAACTTTAGTTTTAGCCGAATTAAAAAAGTACATAAAAAGCACTCCGGCAAAAATCAGTCTGGCCAATAGCCCCGGCAACCACTCCTGCAAGCTACGTTGAAAAAATCCAAAAAAAACGCCGTGGAGTCTGCCAATAAATTTAAACAAAGTCTTAACCCTTTAAGTAACTGCCGCAAAAAGCACCAAGATCAATCAGACCCTTCAGGTGCAACCCCGGATCAAATTCCGGATCTTGTTGAGTAACAAATGATACCGCTTCCTGCAAAGATTCGCCGCGTTGTAGTTGTGTAAGTAACATCGCGCCAACCGGTGGCAGAACTTGTACCAACACCTCGTACTCCGGCCGTATAACTACGACATGCTCAGATGCATTCATATTAATTTCCGGTAGTTCAAGTTCCGGTGTTTCAGTGGCTGGCTTATCTGCAACCTCAGTTACAGGGCTTATAATTGCAGACCACAAACTACCCACTGGCCAGCGTGATGTTATCTGAAACAGTGATGGATGCACGTCAAATACCAGCAAGTCATACACTGACGGTTCTGCTTTGGAAAGCAGTCTGCCTATCGATAAAGTTTCCGCATCAGCAGCATGATAAGACTGCAGACGCACCCACTCCAGAGTAGCCAAATCAGCAACGTAGGGTATGTTTTTAGCATTGGGGGATTGCATTATATACTCGCCAAATTCGCTTCCGTATTCCGCCATAACTGCACTTCTGGGTGGATGCACATCAATAAAACTACGCGCCACCGCAGAGAAATACGCATCACCCACCAACTTGTGCACTGCGGGATAAGTCGCTTTCAGGCTTTCAATAAGGCTAACCGCACGATTGTTGCGGTAAATATTAAATCGACGTGATTGTGAGTCCGGCCCCTGCTGCTGAACCTGGGATGGGCAGGGAGCTTTACTATTGGAAAGCGCATCACTGACATCGCTTTGAAATTCATTGGGTGCTTGCACGAACCTTATTACCTGTTTTGTGCGCTGCAAGATCGGCTTTCTGCATTTCAGCCAGGAGGATCTCGAATTCTGGCACCGAGTTATCCCATTCAATTAAAGATGGCCGAACTCCACCAAGTTCAAGGACATACTCAAATAGCGACCACACCTGCTCAGCCACCTCACGATCATGCGCATCGATCAGCAAAACTTCATCAGCAACGCTGGTGTCTTCCGAATGACCTGCCAAATGAATTTCTCCTACATGCTCTATCCCGACAGCACTAATATATTCACGCGCTGAGTATCCACAATTCTGAGCTGATATATAAACGTTGTTGACATCCAGCAACAGGCCACAACCGGTACGCTGAACAACGTTACGGAGAAACTCGGTTTCTTCCATGGTGCTGCTTTCAAGCGTCAGGTAGTTTGATGGATTCTCAAGCAGCATCTGTCGATTCATTGTACTTTGAACCATATCGATGTGCTGACAGACAATATCTTCCACAAGCCGGTTGTAAGGTACCGGCAACAAATCACTATAGAACACATTGTCATGCGTTGACCACGCCAGATGCTCGCTAAAAGAATCAGGTTGAAACCGATCAACCAGTGCCGCCACCCGTTTTAGATGCTTCTTATCTATTCCGTCTGCTGATCCGATCGACAGACCTACGCCATGTATCGACAGTGCGTAGTGTTCGCAAATTTTTTCAAGATAATGAAGCGGAGCACCTCCGGCACCCAGATAGTTCTCGGCGTGTATTTCAAACCAGCCAACGTCGGGCAGTGTGCTGAGAATAGCCTGATAGTGTTGCGGCTTAAGACAAACTCCACCGCGGCGTGGCAGATCGGACAATTGATCCTGACTCAATGCGCCAGTACCGACATCAGCCAAATGGCTGATGTCGTCTTCATTTATAGCATTACCACTCATTGCGAGTTTAACCAAACATTTTGCAGACCAAAGCAGTTAGCTGGATAAAACATTATTTCAACCAACTGCCAGGCAGCTGCCTAGAGTGGCGCTTCAGTACTGTAGGTGCCATCGTTTGCATTAATTGCTTTCCAGCTTCTGTCAGACGCAGGCGTAGATTCTGCAGTCTCCCAGTTTTTTTCGCCAGTTTTTATAAGCCCTGGAATATCTTCTTCCCAGAAACCAACCACAGGAGGGTTGATGTTCAGATACAGCTTTTCATCAACTATGCGCCACAGATTAGGGTTAGCCGGCACTTTGCCGCCTTGCGCAATACCGTAGGCACAGTGACCATCAAATTGAGGCGCGTAAGTCACCGGACTGGTGAGAAATTTATCGCGATTCGCTTCTGAGGAGAACGCCCAGGTAGCACCATTGTACTCTGCGGTAATTGACTTCTTGCCCGGTACCGCCTCTGGCTGCGTGGTGCCTACAGGAGATTGAGAGAGGCCGAAAAAGGCAACCACGTCATAGCCGCTGGCCGCGTAGCCGCTCTCATCTACATACTGATCGCCTGCGAGCGCCATGTTGCTCGTCATCGCTAATGCGGATGCAAAGATTAGTTTTTTGAACATTTGGATTCTCTCCCAAGTAAGAGGATGTAAGTGAGACTTCGAATAAGAAAATGTAAATCGCTACAAGTTATCGCGTTCAAGTCATAGACTGGCCTGACTTCACTTGGTTGCATCTAAAATTGTCCCGATTCTATAAAGATTCGCACGAGGTTTTAGATAAATTGATGACCGTTTGCGGTACCAAAAAAAAAAGCACCACACATTGCATGTAACTTAATCATTTTGCAGGCGTTTGATTCGCAAAGTTCAGGAGTTTCCTTGATACTCAAATACCTGAACTTTAGAGTAGGAGAATTCACACCTGCCGAATCATTAAAAGACTGCCAGCACTAGACCGCAAGTGCCTGCATGCAGGGTTTCAGAGATCACCCGATGCACACAAATATAAGCGGTGAACAGTAACCCTGCTCACCGCCCTTATTCTAAATTAAGGATTCTACGTTTAGCCCTTAAGAAGGAAGATCTCTATCCAGAGCTTCCAGTGAACCCGCTCGATCACCCGGCAATTCAAACTCAGCCACAGTTTCCTCTACGCCAAATTTTGTGCAATCACCTGCTGGAACCAGAGTCCACGCATTACCCTGATAGTCGACTACAGAAGTACCGGCACAGGTGGTACCTGGACCCGCAGCGCAATCGTTTTGACCAGCAAGCGAAACGCCATAGCACTTTTCTTTTGCACCTGATGCTTTCGCCATCACTTCGGTAGTTGCTGCATCAGAAGTTTGCGCAGTCGCAGCTTCCTGGGTGTCGGACTGATCCGGGGAACATCCGGCCGCTAACACAAGCAACACGCCGCATAGTGATGTTGCATTTCTTTTGTCAGACATTATTTGACTCCGTAATTAAACTAGGTGTGAGTGAAGATTGATTGGTTGAGTATGCAGGGGCATGATCGCTAGCTGTAAACGCATCTGAAAACACCCGCCGTACTAACACGACCCTGGCTGGTTTCTTTAGTTCCCCCAACACGAAAGGCACCAGAGAGGAAGCTCAAAACTTCGGTCGAGTTTATCTCTGTCTGACGCAGAATTCAGATCAGAGTTCCAGGCGCAGTCAGACACTGGACAATCCGGGATTCGTTGCCTGCAATAGAAAAAAATACAATCACACCGGCGTCGTAAGTAGACAAAACTACTGCGTCAAGCGACCTCTTACTCAAAGTTACGGCAGTCGATCTCTTGCGGACCGGGTAGCAGTGCAGCCCGACAACCCTGACCCTACAACAGCATCAGCCATTAGTACCGGCAGGACACCTGTATCAGGAAGGCGACTTTAAATAGCCATTGAATTCGCGCCGCAACATCTCAAGCTTCGGTTCAATTCGCGTAACGCAAAATGGTCTGCCCGGATCGCTCGCGTAATAGTTTCTATAGCGTTCCTCAGAGAGTTCAAAACCCTCTATTGGCAACACCAGAGTAATCAATGGTTTCGCACCTGCGCTTTCCATACTGATAAGCACAGACTCACAATATTGTGCCTGATGCTCGTCCGTCACATAAATCGCGCTCCTGTATTTTTTGCGCATGGAGTGAGCGGCTGTACTTGCGTGTGTGCGAAGATGAATTTTGATCAAAACATCGACGGGCACAACTGAGCTGTCAAATTCAACCAAAGCAGCTTCTGAATAACTGTCGTGTGGCGCATGCGACCGTATGAAACCCTGCTGCACTTGATGCACACCACACAATGACGCAAAAACAGCCTCTGTACACCAATGGCAGCCGCCCCCGAATCCAAGCTGGTCATGCATTACTCCGGTATATTCGCGAGCCGGCTCTTTCTTATCGCACATCTTGAATTGAACCCGGGATTCCTCTGTAGCAGGCATTTGACGCTATCAAGATTATAATGCAGGCATCTCTCGGCGTCGTTTCACTATAATTGAAATACAAGCTCTAAACTGTAAAGCCGGAGGAAATACCAGTGAGTAAAAAAAATGCGTTAGTCGTTGGAACATACGATACAAAATCCGAGGAACTAAATTACATCGCAGATGTTTTATCTGCCTCAGGCGTCGCGGTAAAAACTGTCGACCTTTCAACCTCTAAAAGTGAATCTTCCGCAAACATTAAACCTGCAGAAATCGCCGCCAGCCACCCCGATGGAGCCAGCGCAGTCTTTACCGGCGACCGAGGCACATCGGTCGCTGCAATGGCAAAAGCATTTGAAATCTGGACAACTGAAAACGCACCCGACATCGACGGTATGATTTCCGCCGGTGGCTCTGGCGGGACAGCCCTCTCAACGCCGGCAATGCGAGCGTTATCGATCGGTGTTCCAAAAGTAATGGTTTCAACCGTCGCTTCAGGCAACGTTGAACCTTATGTGGGACCGTCGGACATGGTCATGATGTACTCCGTTACAGACGTGCAGGGCCTCAATGGTATATCACGCAAGGTTCTCGGTAATGCAGCCGGGGCTTTATCAGGCATGCTTCTTAATGTGCCCGATACACCTGCTCAAAGCGGTACCGAAAAACCCGGCCTGGGCTTAACGATGTTTGGCGTAACCACCACAGCCGTTCAGGCGGTATTGGATATAACAAAAGACAACTATGAGCCATTTGTTTTTCACGCAACCGGCGTCGGTGGAAGATCAATGGAAAAGCTGGTTGACAGCGATTTTCTTAATGCAGTAATGGACCTCACCACAACAGAGGTTTGCGATCTGATGATGGGTGGTGTATTCGCCGCAACAGAAGATCGATTCGGCTCCATAATTCGTAAGAAGATTCCCTACATAAGTTCTGTCGGCGCACTGGACATGGTGAACTTCGGCGCTCCGGAAACTGTCCCTGCCCATTATAGCGGTCGCGATTTTTACGAACACAACCCGCAGGTCACACTGATGCGCACCACACCTGAGGAAAACACCAAAATGGGAGCATGGATAGCTGCCAGGTTAAACGAAATGGAAGGACAGGTTCGCTTCCTGCTGCCGGAGGGTGGTGTGTCAGCACTGGATGCACCGGATATGCCCTTTTGGAACCCGGAAGCACGCGACGCGTTGTACAGCGCATTGGAAAATGGTTTTACCGCTTCCGAAAACCGTCAAATGATTCGTGTAGCACATCATATCAACGCCCCCGAGTTTGCAACTGCCGCTGTGGAAGCGCTGAAATCTATCACCTGATCTTTGTGACCCGTGCTTCTATAACCCATGCGTCGATAACCCATGCAACTATAACAGTGGCTGTATAAATCAAAACCTAAAAAGACGCGTGGGTTTTCTTTAAGCTCCCAATCTGCACAAAAATATCTATCCAGATACTGAGGAACCGGTGCATACCTGCTAACCTTGTTCATTAAATCATCCCGCACCCCAACTCCGGACTCGAAAAGACTCAGGAAAAATAAACCGCCATGTTTCAACAATGGATAAAAAACTTAAATATCGGCACTGCCGAAGACGCAAAGCCTGACCAATACTGGCTGGAACGAGTTACTGCGATGCTGTTGCTGGAGATTGCACGAGCAGATACCGAGGTAGATCCGGTAGAGCTGAAAGCAATAGAAAATGCAGTAACAGAGGCCTGTCCCTCCATTCCACCAGACGAGCTGGAAGAAATAATATCTACAGCCAGACAGGACGTCGAAAAATCAATTTCCCTGCATGAGCAAGTTCGACAAATCAACACAGGCTTCAGCAGGGAACAGAAAATATCATTGATCGAACACATGTGGCGAATCGCCTATGCTGATGGTGATTTAGATAAGTACGAGGAGTACACCATTAGACAGTTATGTGATCTGATTTATGTCGATCATAAGGAATTCATTCAGGCAAAACTGCGGATTGTCGAAGGAAGAGCTTAATGCGACTGGCAACATGAAACAGAATCCCTGCACTTCGGACTTGCCATCAGGCTTTGCAAACTCAGCAGGCGTTGTAAATCTACTGATCGTTGTAGCACAACCAGCGTCGTAAATAGTGAGCAGAGAACTCTATATAGGCCTGATGTCCGGTACCAGTCTGGATGCGGTTGATGCGGTAGTTGTATCTGTTGACCAAAAAAGCATCCACTTAATTGAATCAGTCGAATACCCCATACCCGGTGATCTGCGGCAGCAAGTACTCGCAATCTGTACAAACCAAAATACAACACTGTCCGAAGTAGGCAGTATTGATCACAAACTGGGAAACCTCTTTGCCGCTGCAGTAAAAGAACTACTATCGCACGCCCGGCTACTACCCGAACAAATAACGGCAATTGGCAATCACGGGCAAACCGTTTTTCATCAGCCCAATGGAGAGTCACCTTTCACGATGCAACTGGGAGATGCAAACCTGATAGCGGCACTAACAGGAATAGACACCATTGCAGACTTTCGTCGTATAGATGTCGCACTGGGTGGCCAGGGTGCACCGCTGGTGCCAGCTTTTCATCAGTACCTTTTTCGGCGAAGTGACTCGACGACCGTCGTGCTTAATATTGGAGGGATAGCCAATATCTCTGTGATACCACCAGATAACAGTCAGGTGACTGGCTTTGATACCGGACCTGGAAACATGCTCATGGATGCATGGTGCGAAAAAAATACAGGACACAGATACGATAAGTATGCCCAATGGGCAAAGCAGGGGCAGGTAAATGCACCATTGCTCGATCAATTAATGTCCGACCCGTATCTGGCAATGACTCCCCCGAAGAGCACAGGCAGAGAGCACTACAACCTGCTATGGCTGGAGAAACAAATTACAGACTTGCCACCAGCACAGGACATACAACGAACACTATGTGAATTCACTGCACTGTCAATTGCACAACAAGTACAAAGCTACCAACAGAACGATAAATGTCAGTTACTGGTTTGTGGCGGAGGTGCGAACAATCCGCTGCTACTGGAACGAATTCAACATCACCTGCAAAACTGGCAACTCCTGCCAACCGCAGAATTCGGAATTCCCGGTGACTACATGGAAGCCATGGCATTTGCATGGCTTGCACGTCAAAGAGTGCATAACCAGCCCGGAAATTTGCCCGCAGTTACAGGGGCCAGATGCCAGGCATCACTTGGAGTGTTCTATCCCGCTGTAAAGGAATTTTCATGAGTAATGACGAATTACTGGATACCTTATCGACACTGGTTTCAGAGGGACGGAACCCAGACACTATAGATCTCGATACGCTTAACTCACTCGAATTAGTAACCAGAATCAATACACAAGACAAGCTGGTACCACTTGCCATTGAAAAAGTGTTACCGGAAATTGCACAGGCAGTCGATGTAATCAGTGACGCCTTCAGAACCGGTGGCCGACTACTGTATACAGGTGCTGGCACAAGCGGACGGCTGGGCATTCTGGATGCCTCAGAGTGCCCTCCTACCTTCGGAGTCGATGAGTCAAAAGTAGTCGGGCTGATAGCCGGCGGACACGAAGCTATATTTCGATCCAAAGAAGGTGCTGAAGACTCACCGCACCTGGGTCGGCAGGATCTCATTAAGCAAGAGCTTAATAACAAAGATGTTGTGGTAGGCATCGCGGCGAGTGGCCGCACACCCTACGTGATCGGAGCACTTGAGTATGCAGCGTCCGCAGGAGCCAGCACTGTATCAGTGTCATGCAACCCTGACTCGGCCATTGCGCAGCTTGCCGACATTGCGATATCGCCGGTTGTGGGCCCTGAAGTATTAACAGGATCTACGCGAATGAAGTCCGGCACTGCACAAAAACTTGTACTTAACATGCTCACTACAGCAAGCATGATAGCAATTGGCAAGAGCTATCAGAACCTGATGGTTGACGTGAAAGCTACCAATAAAAAATTAATTGCGAGGGCGACTGGTATTGTTATGCAGGCAACCGAGTGCAGCAAAGCTGACGCTACCGAGGTTTTGCAGCAATCTGATTATGAAGTCAAAGCAGCGATTTTGATGCAACTCACTGGCATCTCTTTTACTGAGGCCAAAAATGATCTGGCTGATTCCGCCGGGTTTTTGCGAAAAGCTATCGAGAAATCGCGTTAACGCTGATATTGAATCGAGGAAAAGTTTTAAACCGTGGCGGTTACTACGCAACCGCCAGGAGATTAATTATCAAAATATTGATGCGCTTAGGCACGCATCAATAGTGGTTGCCGATTACTAAGCACCAGAGTCTTTGAAGTCCCAACGAACACCGAGATGCACTCGGTTATCAACTTCTTCGTCACCCGGGCGGGTGTCGAACTGCAAAAATCGAGCACCAGTGAATACACTTAATTGTGATCGTACTGGTAAAGTCACACCAAAACGAGTGTCGATTACGCGGTCACTTGAACCGAAAGTTAGAATATCCGGTGCGTAGTAGATACTGGCGCCAAATTCCAACGGCAGTCGTTTAAACGGCAGTTGATAGGCAGCCTCTACACCCAGTGCCGCAGCAACGGTGTCTTCGTTTTCGTCTCCAAGCAACCCGACATAGCCACGGCCACCAAAGGACAGTCTAAACACACCGGTAAGTGATGAATCTGCAGACAAGCCAGCCTGGAAAACAGTGTCTCGCTCTTCAGAATACAACAGACCAAGGTGCATACGCGCTTCGTCAAGTTTGAAACGATCAGCAGCGGTGCGCTCAAATTGTCCGAATATCACTTTGTCACTCAGATACAACTCAAAGCGGTCATTGCTGAGCGGTGCTATCGTTTCTGATGGTGTCATTGCCTCGATAATATTGCTGGCAATTCCCTTGCTTTTATCAAACATGACTCCAATCGTCTCAGTAGCGGTAGCTCCTGCAGCCGCCAGGGTGTCTCCGGCTGCCGCATTGGTCGCTGCCTTTGAGGCTCCGGTTTGCAAGTTCCCTACTGCGCTACCCGCGCTGGTTTGTACGCTCTTTGCCACAGTCGTACCGGCTGCATTTTTAGGTACAGCAGCAACGGCTTTTTGCGGGTATAAAACGATGTTACTAATATCTACCGGCACGCCCCCGGGACCCGGATCACCGGCAACTGCCACAGTAGACAGAGTAAAGAAAGAAAGGGCCAGCGCGGCGCGATTGACTGAAATGCTCATAGGAATCCCGAGTTAACAGCTGTCCGTTACTGTACGCAGCCGATATGGATAATAGTTATTTACCCTCTGATTATGCTTCGTCTGCAGCATGCACGACGGGACACAGATCACACATTGTATTGCTATTAAAAAGACACTTTTTTTAACTGGTATTTTCTGCCGCTTACTTCACTAATTTTACTTCCGTAGATGACAGATCGGGCTGCCGCGTGCGGACCCCTGCTTTGTCGCTTTCAGATAGCCGGTAAAACGGGCGCAATCCCGCCTCAATTCTCATCTACCGATTGCCTGCAGGCAAAACTAATTAGAGCCCATCCAGACTTTCGGCCGACAGGTATCCACGGTGTGAGTTTCACAGCAGGCTAAATCCAGTCAGCGTTCACTCATTTTCACGTTGCCGGACAACTGCGGATCCATTATTGGCAAGGTATGCAAGAGCCATCTCTCTAATGTGCCCACCAGTTCCATACTCTGGAAACGAGCAAGCGTGTAATGATAGGATTCAGATTGTTGATCCAGCCTTAAGAGATTTAAGCTATGAGTCGCTTCACCGTTCTAATCATAGCTGTGGTGTTCCTGTCTGCCTGTGCGGCAATGCGTCCGGACTTGAGTGAAGAATTCCGTGCCTCCCTTCCGGATGAAGCTATCGCTTCAGATACTGCAATACCGGTAGGGGAAGAAGGGTACGACGACCCGGACGATGTTCTGTCTATTCTCGCACTCTCCGGTGGCGGCGCTTATGGAGCCTACGGCGTTGGAGTAATGACTGGCTGGACGGAAACCGGCCTGCGACCCGAATTTGACGTGGTTACCGGAGTATCCACCGGCGCTTTGATATCGGTTTTTGCATTCCTTGGTGAGGAATATGACTCGTTACTGGAGGAACTCTACACCACCGTTTCGAATGCAGATATTTTCGTTAATAAAGGCGTCAAAGGTGTTTTGTCAGACAGCCTTTTTGACTACACACCGTTTAAAAAACAAATAGAGCGAGTTGTCACAGAAGAACTCCTTGCCAAGGTCGCAGCCGAGCACGCCAAGGGCCGCCGATTGTACGTCGCTACTACAAACCTTGATTCTGCTGAACTGGTTGTCTGGGATATGGGCAATATCGCCTCCGGCGGGCGTACAGATCCGTTACTGCACTTTCGCAAAGTTCTGCGCGCTTCAGCGGCTGTGCCAATTTTCTTCGAACCGGTATACATTAAGCCTCAGCGCGGGGTGCAGTTGCGTCAGGCACATGTAGACGGCGGGCTTAAAGCCGCGGTGCTTGTGAATGATTTTCTATTCCGCTCTGAAACCAAAAACAAACGGCTCTATGTAGTAGTGAACGACAGCCTGCAGGAGAGGAGCGCGACGGCACCTATCGAAGCCTCC
Organism: uncultured Granulosicoccaceae bacterium; assembly: GCA_964649465.1. GTDB lineage: Bacteria > Pseudomonadota > Gammaproteobacteria > Granulosicoccales > Granulosicoccaceae. The sequence goes on from CAZYRP010000026.1 coordinate 26,234, forward strand.
ATACCCAGCATTGCGCAAAAATCCCTGAAAACAATACTGCGTACTAATGTGGTGCAAGCGGTACATCGTGCATACGTAACTTCTGTGCAGGCAGATGCAGATTTCTTTTTGGCTTACGTGCCTGATGAGCTGAACGATAGCGTAGGCTCACTGGACTTTGATCCGGTAGTGATGCAAGCCCTGTTTGATGCCGGACGAGAGGACGCGCTTAGCGGCAATGGCTGGAAACTGCTTCCACCAGCGGTGGAACCGCTTGATCGACAGTTGCAATAACCAAACACTCGGCAATAACCCCTGGAATTGCGAATTTACTAGCGCAAACATAACAATGGCACCCGTGTTAACGCCAACGGGGTAATGCTATTTGGTGAACGGGTGCTGCGCGAGGTGAAAAGCAATCGGTGAAATACGGCTCACGAGGCCAGACGAGCTCTGGCAATCTTCACCATATCCACCAGTATCGCTCGCGCCTTGTTTCGATGATTCAGCTCAATAGTTGTTCCCGTGTCCGCGTAGCTTATTCTTTGCATACAAACTTTATCGCCGAGCGTGAGCTGGATATCGATCCCCGAATGATCAACACTAGTCAGAATAGCCTCCTCAACTTCTTCGATGTTGATCTCTGTAAAGGCATCGACGTACAACAAAACGGCATCTGAATGATCATCATTCATATGCTCCACTATTGATGCAACATCATCAGGCGTCAGAAGTTGTGCATTATTCAAATTAACACCTGTCGATTTGTGTGACTATTCCAGTAGCTGGCAATCGCGCTCTTTATCCGTAGCGACGCGCCATTTTTATTTAGCATTGCCGCCAGCCAACATCGCCTAGCCGCCATCCCCAAGCCACTATTTCCAAGCGACTATGTACACGCGACTTTGCCCTGCTCGTGTACATACCCGTATACTAACTAATGCTAAATTCAGTTCCGGTAAGTTTCGCAACCTTCTGCTTTTTTAACGTGACGTAGCAGGGCAAGCCATTCTTGTAAGGTGGATAAGCCTCTCCTTCAATCAATGGCTGCAGGTAAGTTCTGCATGCTTCAGTAATAAAAAAACCATTGTCGCTAATGTATTCCGCCGGCATCATTTCTTCAACATTAGCCACATCGGCCAGATCGGCTTTACCTATCTCCCAACGATAGGGGTTATCACTGGTTCGAACAATAGTCGGCATAATCGCATTCTCACCATTCACAGCAAGTTCCACCGCAGCTTTACCCAGTGCATAGGCTTGCTCTACATCAGTCACTGGGCTGAGATGTCTGGCCGCACGCTGCAGATAGTCGCACACCGCCCAGTGACACTTGTGGTTAAGTGAGTCCTTGATCAGACTGGTAACCACAGGAGCCACACCACCCAGCTGTGCATGGCCGAATGCATCTCTAACACCGGAATCTGCCAGAAAAACCCCATCTGGTCGCTTCACGCCTTCAGACACCACGACGCAACAAAATCCTTTACGCTTTACCGTTGCATCAACTTCTTTGAGAAAAGCCTTTTCATCAAAATCAATCTCCGGAAAGAGAATGATATCGGGCCCGAGTCCACGCTCGTCGCTCGCAAGGCCCGCAGCGGCAGCTATCCACCCGGCATGGCGACCCATAACCTCCATCACGAATACCTTGGTAGAGGTGGCAGACATGGAAGACACATCGAATGATGCTTCCAGTATTGAGACCGCCACATACTTTGCAACAGAAGCAAACCCCGGTGAGCAGTCGGTAAACGGCAGATCGTTGTCTATGGTTTTCGGTATACCCACACAGGTCACGGGGTAACCCATGGTTTCTGAAAGCTGCGATATCTTGTGTGCTGTATCCTGCGAATCTCCACCACCGTTGTAAAAAAAGTAGCGAATATCATGTGCCTTGAAAACCTCAATCAAGCGCTCGTACTCTACCCTGTGCTCCTCCAGCGATTTAAGCTTGTAACGACAAGAACCGAATGCCCCGGATGGCGTATGCTTCAATGCTTCTATATCTGCTTCAGATTCAATACTGCTATCAATCAAATTTTCCGTTAACGCACCAACAATGCCGTCTTCACCGACATAAACATTTTTAATTTTATCTGAATGCTGCCTGGCGGTCTGAATCACGCCAGCAGCCGAGGCGTTAATAACCGGCGTAACCCCACCGGATTGCCCGTAAAATGCGTTGTATGCAGTCATGTTTTTTCAAAATGTGTGTAGAACGCCCAGTATACAAGCGAATACACACAAGCTGGAGTAAAACCTGAAAGCCAGACATGGAAAAGAGTGGAATTAGTCGTTTCCCTAAAACCCGGGATATTAATTTTTAAGACTCCGCAGCATTGCCGCACCACCTCCTCGGTCGACCCTCCGGGCGTTTTTCTCAGAATCCGCCAGTACCAGTTAATTTTCCATGATGGGTATTCTCTATTGCATTTCTCACAGTCACAGCCCTCATGACTTTCAGGAATTCCTGCAATTTATTTTTTATTCATTTAAGGAAGTAGTGTAATTTATGAATTCCCGGTCTAAAACATTCCAACCAGAATCATTCCGCAACACGAAATGACCGAAAATACGCAGAATACATCGCAATGAGAAATATGAAACTACTGGTGCTTGTCGTGGCACTGGCGCTCATTGCCACCTACGTTGTATTTGACATCGGGCAATATCTGTCGCTGGAATTTTTGCAGTCAAAACATCAACTACTTGTCCAGTACGCAACCGAATACCCCGTTTCATCAATCGCTGTCTACTTTCTACTCTATGTCTGTGCTGCGGTACTATCATTACCGGGTATCTCTCTGCTGACTATTGGCGCTGGTGCAATATTTGGATTCATTACCGGTTTTATTTTGGTGTCTTTCGCCGCCACCATCGGGGCGACACTGGCCTTTCTCTTGTCACGCTATTTGTTCAAGGATTTTCTGCAGAAAAACTTCTCCTCGCAACTGCAAACAATCAACGCTGGCGTTGAAAAGGAAGGCGTATTCTATCTTTTCACCATGCGACTAATCCCGCTCGTGCCCTTCTTCCTGATCAACTTATTAATGGGGCTAACCAGTATAAAAACTTCATTGTTTTACACCGTTAGTCAGATAGGCATGGCACCAGTCACCGCCATCTTTACCTACTCCGGTAATCAGTTAGCTCAAATTGAGACACTGCGGGACATACTTTCCCCGTCCTTAATATTCGCATTTTTTTTACTGGGTATTTTCCCGATCGCTACCAGGAAGCTGCTCGATCTCTACAGGCAAAAAAAGCAATCCATACAGTAGAACAGTCATCAACACTTTTACGTCATACACTATGCAACAGCCAACCAGCGCTACAATCCGTATTCACTATGCTATCTTTGCTGTATGAATAATCAGAAAGCCTTTGAAAAAACCTTACCCGGCAAACCCGGCGGTGCCGGTGTACTATGTACCAACGCTGAGGGTAACGTCCTTGTCGTTGTACCAACCTACAAGCCGGTGTGGGAAATACCCGGAGGTACTATAGAGAACAACGAGTCGCCAAAACAGGCTTGTATGCGTGAAGTTAAAGAGGAACTCGGAATCGAAATCCCGGTCGGCAGGCTGCTACAACTCAACTACCGGGAAGAATCGGAACATCTTGGCGAACTTTTGCTTTTTCTCTTCGATGGAGGGGTGCTTAGCACCGAACAAATTGCATCGATAAAACTCCCACCAGACGAACTCAGCGACTTTCACTTTTTATCACTTAGTGAAATAAAAGATAAAACGATTCCATCGCTGTACCACCTGATCAAATCAGGCTTAACTCAAAGGGAGCTAAATCAAACCGGATATTCAGAATTCTCCTTGCCCGTATGAAACATGACCGATATAAACTATGGCCGGTATAAAACCAAAGCTGATAAAAAAACAGTGAAACTCACTATATTCAAAGAATGCTCTTATGATTTTTAATTCGCCAATTGACCTTAAGACATGGGCAAGTCAGTGACGCAGGGGCAAATTAAACCTTCAATTGCTAGCCTGCTAATAGCTATTCTGATCGCAATAACTACAGCGGTATCAATTCAACCCGCCCGATCGCAATCGAACTCAGCTAACACGTTCTCTTTAACACTAAAAAACGCCGACATCAGATCTCTGATTGAAACAGTCTCATCTCAAACTGGTAGAAACTTCATCATTGATCCCAGAGTTAAAGCGAAAGTCACCGTTATCACCTCAGAGCCAGTAAACAAAGATAAGTTGTACGCACTGTTTTTATCTGTACTACAAGTGCATGGATATGCCGCAGTGCCAGCAGGAGACTTCACCAAGATTGTACCAATGACCACAGGGGTTCAGAGTGCAGTGCCAGTATTGGGGGGACAGATAAACCGGGCAGACAAACTGGTAACTGAAGTGATTCACCTCTTCAACGTGCCGGCAACTCAAATGGTTGAATCCCTTCGGCCACTGCTACCACAGACTGCCACGCTCAGTGCGGAAGCCGGTTCCAACACAATCATCATCACTGATCACGCGGCCAATATAGCAAGGCTAAAGGAAATTATCGGTCGGCTTGACAGTTGAAACGTAATACCAATCAATAGATTTCGAACAGCAAACACTGCTGTGCAGCACATGCTGCACAGCAGAACCGAACACCTGCATTTATAATCTAGATGATTGATGCTACCCCATCATGTAACGTAGCAACAAAAGGTATCACCCGTGTTCCGTCACCGCGACGTGTAACACGGGATTGCACCCGCTGAAATTCATCAACATGAGTTAAAGCGGCTTGTTGTCGCCTGTCGAATTGAATCTGTATTTCCTTATTCGCTGGAATCTTAATCGCTTCGCTTTGGCAAGCCGTGTTGCAATCAACAATACTGCCATCAAACATGAAAGCACTTTGATCTATGCGATTAATAGCTATAGTCTGGTTAGAGATGTTGCGTAATACCAGCGTTTTAACAGGATTACTGATATTGCAGATAAGTTCACCACTTACTGGCTGTGATGACGCTGGATCGGCCGGCAAAGTATTATCGCTAAAAGCGTGACCAACTGCAGACGGAGCAAAACCCGCGACACCGATGCAGGCAGCCCCCTGCAACATCTTGCGTCTACCACGATTTACGGGTTTATTGCTGTGGATTTTTTCGTTCTTCACTGAAGTTCCTCAAATGTTACTCACCCACACCATAACTCAGAATTAGCGAATAATTGAATTGATTTACATTGTTTTAACGAGTAAGTGATTAATTTCTTTGATATTTATTTCGCAATGCCACCATCTAATCCGGTAGAGTTAACCATGTAGTGTGCACTCGTTGATCTGTAACCGGCAAAGCCTGAGACCTGTACCCATGAAATCTGACGTTAACAAACTCTTAAAAAAAAACGAGCATTTAAACCAGCTGGATTCAGCGAAAGTGACCAGCCATGTACAACGAATGAGCGGAGAATGGTTTCTAAATACAGTAATGTTGCATGGCTACGATGTGCCATTTAAATATAAAAGAAAAAAGAAATATCGTGACCTGAAAGGCGCGTCAGTAAATCTGACTTACTACCCCTCATCGGAGGAGATCGCAGGGATGGAGTTTGAGTTTATGAAAGTCGTTCGAATTCGTCTAAGCTAGTAGCCGATGCTTCAGAAGTAGCGCTGTTGCAAACGCTCTGCAGCCAAATCCAACATGCGCCTGTAAGACAGAGCGCACCATCAGGCAGGGTGTGTATGTGTACGAAAATTCTGAATTACTTAAGCCCGCGGCATCTCATTCTGCCGTTAACTAAATAGCTATTGCGGGTTAACAGCCTGGCTCGACCGTAAATGTGAAGTACATTTTGGTTTAAATCGCCTGATTTAGTGCGGCGATGCGAATCCACAACCGTGGATTTTTATCAGCCAACGGTGGGGTCACATAATGCAACCCCTAACCGCGGTCCGACTTTTACGCTATACACCTGGTTATGTTGTGCCTATTGCTGGCCAACAGAAATAGCTGTTTTGGCACGATTGAGCTGGTCTGCCACTGCCGTCGCTGTCAGAGATGATAGTTTGTTTCTAACAATCCCCCCGAATTCCGCATCCAATGACGCCTTCATTATCTGAACTTCTTGCTCCGAAATAGCAACGTCGGCAGGTGAGCTCTTAATCTGCTCTGAGGCATTCAATGCTGATAGAACACCCTGGTTAATAGACACTTGCACCACACCGTCCGGACTGTTGACAATTTCCGAGGAACAAACCTGAGTATCGAGTTCATTTAAGAAAGCCGAGCAGAATTCATAGTCTCCAGAGCCTGACTGGGCCGTCTGAAGGCTGAAAATAAATAGCTCGATAGATGAAAGTGCTGCTACATCAGTTGTATCACTCTGAAGTATTGTACAAAGGAATTCAAAACCTCCACTGTTGAGCTCAGTACAACCTATCACACGCGACGGGTTGATAAATCCCACGAGTGTTCCTCCGTCATCGCTGAACGAGTTGTTATCAAAATCAGCTGTATCTGTGAAAATTATCGGATCATCAAGAGAAAAATTATACGTAAGCGTCACCGTACCCAACAGCCTGCTAAGCCCTGTGGCTGTGGGTGTTGGTGTGGGCTCTTGTACGTTAACTACCGGATTAACTACCGGTTGAAAATTATCGGGGCCTTCGTCTCCGCCACCGCTTCCACCTCCACAGCCGCTGAGCGCTATTGACACAATACCTGCAATGACCAGCCTGTTGAAACACTTCATCTCTTACTTTTCTTCACCACTTCCTATTAATAATACGCCTTGCCGGCTCTATTCAAAAAACCAGCAGACATTGTCCGGGCACAGGTTAAACACCTTTCTGCCAGGCAGTCAATAAAATATGCAAATAAACAAAGGTTACAGCATAAAGCAGTAGCAACATTGGTGTAAAACGTTACCTGAGTATCAATTTTCTTTAGCCGGTTTTAATTTTTTTATTGATGGCGGAAAGATGCAATAAAACACCTGATAAACCGATAGCTCGGGTACTTATCCGACGCTAATTCTAACAAGATTAAGAATTATTGAGAACTGCACCCAATAGCAGTGTGCTTTTTCTATACAAGTTTCAGTTTGCAGTCTGTTGTATGAAGTGATCACCACAACCAGACCTCGATCTCTCACTGCGCCCCTGTTACCACTGCGTTTCATGCTGTGCAAACTGCTGTTTTACTGAGGCACCGATACTATCGCAAGTCGCTTTCAATGAAGTTTTTTTTGAGAAAATACATATGCTCGAGCAGATTGGAATCCCGCACCAATGAGATATACAATTCGTCAGGCAAATGGAAAATCGCCGCCTCGTGTCCAGTCAAAGTATTCCCACTACCTCGCCGTCTATTTTCGGCCACACTCGCGTTGCGGCAAGTGGATTCACGAGCTCACATATCGAAAGCACATTGCAGCCGCACAAGCAAACCAAATTCTATAGCTCGAATTGAACCAGAACCGCATCCCTCAGGTGAAAAACCACAGTACGGCTACCAGCACCATCGGGCCCAGTATTCTGGGTGGTGTGCTTATCGGAATATTGGTGGTTTTTTTTCGTATCTCTTTAGCTGCACTAATTTTCTCCGGTGAGCTTAGTGTATTCCTGGTTGCCGGAATAGGAATCATGTTGCTTGGCTCCCTGATCTCAGGGTTGCTAGCAACTTTTTCCAGTGAATTCTCTGTAACGATCAATGGCCCTCAAGACATTCCGGCAGTCTTGATAGGCGTGATGGCTGTGACTATTCTGAGCAGCTCCGCACAAACCATCACAAATGACCTGTTCTCAACGATTGTTATATTGATGATGGTATCCAGTTTATTAGCCGGCGCCACTATGTGGTTGTTCGGCCACTATAATCTTGGAAGATTTGTCAGATATATTCCCTATCCAGTCATCGGTGGGTTTATAGCGGGTACTGGATGGCTGTTAGTTTCCGGTGGGATTAACGTTGTAACTGAGAGCGGACTAAGCATGCAGATGCTATCACCCGCATCTTCTATTTATTGGATACCGAGCTTCATCTTTGCAATCGTGCTGCTCGTCAGTACAAGCCGCTCAAAAAATCCGTTGATACTACCCATTACTCTAGTAGTTTCTCTGTTGCTATTTTTCGCTATAGCAGTCCTAATTGGTGGCAGCGTGTCAGCTGGTGTAAACGCAGCAATGTCTAACGGATGGTTGATAGGCCCCCTGCCAGAAGGGGATCTTTGGCAGTTAGTGATATTCTCGGCACCGCAAAACGCTGACTGGTCAGCGGTGCTGAACAATACCGCCAGTGTCATTGTAGTTGCATTGATGACCACAGTCGCTTTCATGCTTAACTGCAGCAGCCTGGAAGTTATTACACGATCAGACATTGACCTGAATCGCGAACTTAAAATGGTCGGGCACTCTAACTTGCTGGGTGCTGCGGTCGGATCGTCCCCTGGCTATCATATGTTGAGTTTGTCTACCCTTACACATCGAATGGGCGCGACAAATCGAATTTCAGGAATTATCGTTGCGTTGGTTTTAGCTCTCACCTTATTCGCAGGGACAAACGCGCTTAACTACGCCCCAAAATTTATTATTGCAGGTTTTGTAATTTATCTTGGATTAAGTTTCTTAGCCGAGTGGCTATACGATGGCTGGTTTAACCTGCCGAAGACGGATTATTTCCTTGTTTGGTTCATACTGCTGGTAATCGCAGCTACTGGCATATTACAGGGAGTGCTGGCAGGATTATTTGTGGCTATTGGTCTTTTTGTCATGGCTTATACAAACACTGATGTAGTACGTCACACTTTTACCAGAGACAAATACCAAAGCAGCACAATGCGTGCGCCAGTGATGGAGAAGGCACTCGAAGAAAATGGTGATAGATGTTACATAATGGAACTACAGGGATTTTTATTTTTTGGTATGGCCCACAAGCTACTGGACCAGTTAAAAGCAAGGATAAAGGATCCTAACCAAACGCCATTAGATTTTCTGTTGCTGGATTTTCGCCTTGTCACAGGAATCGATTCATCAGCCTCTTATTCCTTTTCCCGACTGCAGCAAATCGCTGATCAAAACAATATTATTCTTGCGTTTTCAGATCTCAGCCCAAGGATACATAGTGACCTAAACGGCATGGATACTCGCAACCTGGAAATTTATGATGATATTAACCATGCTATTTCGAGCTTTGATGAAACTGAAATAAAGCGCCAGGTCGAATCAGGCAGAAATATTGAAGCCGTACCTCTGGTTCATTACTTTCAGAACACACTGCAAGATCACCAGTCTCTGTCTGTGAAGGAACGACTCAGCCTTTATATGCAGTTTGATCTCGTTAGCCCTGGTACTGTTTTACTGAATGAAGGACAAGCAGTTGATTTTCTTTACTTCATTGAATCCGGTGAGGTGTGCGTGCAAACCGTGTTAAACAATAACTCCATTAAAAAACTAAGAGTCCAGGGTGCAGGAACAGTAGTTGGAGAAATAGGCATATACTCAGGCGCTACCGCTACTGCAGATGTGGTAGTCACGAAGGATGCCGAAATTTTTCGTATATCGAGTGAAGACATGCAACGCATGGAAATATCAGATCCGGATATTGCAGTTGCTACCCACCGATTTATTGCAATGACCCTGGGTCGCAAGTTGACACAGTCAAATAGCGCTTTGCTGGCACTGCAAAGGTAATTCTTATGGGGACGGACGCGATTTACTCGTTTAATTGTGTTGCAATATCCTCGGTCTGCCAACTTATTGATATCTAAATAATAGTTTCAAACTCGAAACTTCAATCCGAATCCAACAAAATTTGTCCTGAGTGAGTAGTCAGCTATTTCCTCAATAAATCCGCTTCTGTAAATAAAATACAAAGGTAGTCTTAAGTTTAGAATCGGTAGCTCCTTTGTGGTTCCTCTTAGTTGCAGTTCGCTGGTGATGTTCTCAAATGGTACTTTGCTACCTGTTATTAGCTTTAATGATACTTCCAATTCCTCGAATATCTTCTCACTTCTTCCCCACTCGTGACTAATAACCGCTTGTAGCCCATCGTAGTTTCTAATATCGTCATCGACCGATCGATCAGAAATAAATATAGCGTCCTCTATATCACCTTGTAGTAACCCGTCGCTTAAAATACCTTTAAAAGTGAACCAAAACTCCGTACAGCTAAAAGACAATTTGCATTTATCGTTGTCCTGCCCCCAATATCTGCTGTATTTTTTTTCAACTGAAATATAGTCCCATCCACGACTAATAAAGTCATTTCTGTTTGACCTGGTGTCAGAATCAAATAGCTCTTGACTATTTATCTGCTGGCCATTGGACTCATGTCCGTATCCGATTTGAATATAGTCATTTATCCCATCCTTCGAAAAATCCCAACGCCTAAGCAACAGTTCCGGATTATTCAATCGATTAACTATCGGAGACGAACTTCGTGATCCAAGAAAAAAATCGAATCTACCTGTGTAAGCTAAATGCACATCCCACTTGTTCGCAGTCGCGATTTTGTAGCGAGTGGAGAAGTTATACTCTATATGTTCACCCCCTTCACTTTCACCCAGGCTATCAACACGTGCAAGTGCGAAATTGGGTCGGTGAGAAGTAAATCTGGATTGCGAATCCACGGGCTCACTATTGGCTTTTAAAATGGTGCTAACGCTCAATAACGGTAATATCAGAAACGTATTTAAGATCCTGCGCATCACAATTCTCCCTATTGTTTTTGTTTCGACCCGATAAAGTATAGTATCCCGAATTCGAATCAGTTAACTTAAGCTCTTTGCCTATTGTCATAATGATTTGTCATCAATCGTAGATCTAAGCGTGTCTCCTGTAGCTTTCCGGAAATACCTGAGCTGCATGACGCGATTGTGGGCGGGCTGTTGGAGCTACTGCAGTGAGTTTCAAAGCCTCCGGACTTAGCTACTACAATCTACTTAGCTCGCAATTTTAGCAGGCAGCACAGCTGCCAAAAGTGCTTTATAAGCGGGCATGGAAAAATCTGGTTGTACGCTCAGGACGCACGTGCAGGGCCCTGTAATCCATTTTTATGCGAATTCCCATGTGCAGGGAAAGCCGCCAGTAACATCTTATAACGCATTTGCGCTTCTGTGATTTGACTGTATTCCGAAATTAACTCACGTATTGGTCCACCTAGTTTTTCCAACCCGGTAACAAAAGCCAAAATCACTCCAAGCTCCAACTGACCTTGAATCACCAGCCACCCACCAAACGCGATGACGCCAAATGGCCCAAGCGCGATTAGCATGTTAACTATCGTTTTCATAATATTTTTTCGCATTAGAAAACGCGTTCTAATCTTCAGAATCTGATCAGTAATTCTCAGGAATAAAGAAGGAGGCTCCTTACTGAGTAAATCCTCTTCTGCATTGTCGACAATAAAAGCACCTAGTTCCCGCACCTTCATAGCCTTATCCCGGGACAGCTCATTTAATATTTTTTGAAAATAAGGCACGATAAAAAATTGCGGTGAATAAAGAACTAAAGCTATTGCTGCAACCTGAGGCTCAACCCAAAACATATAACCCAGTATAGAGATGAGCGTACCTATCTGCAGCAGCGGCCCGGAAATCGCCGATCCGGAGAACCCACCCAGTTTCTCCACCTCACTACTTAACATTGATACAACCGCACCTTCATCTACTCGATCATCACTGACTGAATCGGCCTTCAATTTTGAAGGGGGAACAACGGTATAAATGCAGTAGTAAACCGACGACCTTAATGAATGAACAATTCGAGCCGATATAATTCCACGCTGAACTTTCATCCAGGTTTTAAGTACGGAAGCAACGATAAGCGCCACAAGATAAAAGGACGCGAGCTGCAGCAGTAGATCGGTATCTTTTTGCGCGATTGCATCATCCAATATCCGCCTCTGTAGCTCGAGCGGTACGGGCGCCAGC
>CAZYRP010000027.1:0-37814 GCA_964649465.1 uncultured Granulosicoccaceae bacterium
TAGCGAACGATCTTCCGTCAGCGCGGGTGATAATTCTCTGATCTGCTGAATGACTTTCTGCAACCCTGGTGCCGCACTGTTCTGCACCTTTGCAAGGTAAATAGCGTGCACGGCTGCAATCATTTCAACGGCGACAATTAAATTTAGCTTGTCGACTACAGACAATAATGACTTGGCTGAAATCGCTGTATTGGTTATGCAATCTTCAACACTGTCTGCCTGTGTTGGCGGGTAGATTGGCGGCGGCGCTGCCAGCTGCACTATTTCACCAAACAGAGATTCGGTGACTTTGGTCACTGCACCTAAACCGACAGAGCCAATGTCACTCTGATGCAAACCGATAGGCAAGTCTGTAAAGCGTTTGCTCATCAATCTTGCCGTGCGTGACACTGACAATGCTGCCATTTGCACCAGTGAATGATTGAGCGCTACCAGAAGCGAACCGAGATACGGATTAAGATATCCACCACCGGATAGTACCTCCTGCTTCTCAGTCAATACAATCGGATTATCACTGGCACCGTTAACCTCCGCAGTTAGCGTATCTGCAAGTGACTCAAGGCTCGCGAATACAGCACCGTTAACCTGCACTGCATTGCGCATACTGAGCGGATCCTGCAATCGACGTGCAGCACCTGCCTCAAACAAAGCCGAACCTTTCAGCAACTGGCCGATGTCAGTGGCAGACTCTGACTGGCCGGGCTGGACTCTGGTAGCCAGTACATCAGGGTTGAGGGGCGAAAGATTGCCGCGAAATCCTTCGAGGGTGAGTGCCGTGGATAACTGCGTATTGTTCCAAAGCGTAGTACAACGATAGTGACCAATGCATGCAATTGCCGCACTGAAACTCGAATGACTGGCAAGCGCTAATCCATCTCGCGGACCCGGCTTAAGTGCTGCTATTCCAGCATCTGCCAGTACATCTGCAGAAGGTTTGTCAGAGCCTAGAAATCGCCCCTCGCCGATCAAAGCCAGCCCCATAGTGCCACCCCACAGCAGGTCTGCTGCACCCACCGACGCTGTCTCGCCAACATGTGGCACGAGATCAGCGTTCAGACAGGCAAGCAAATGATTAGCTACAGCGGGACTGGCACCTGACGCGCCGGTCAATAACGAGTTAAGCCTGACCGCCATAGAGGCACGCACAAGCGGCTTTGCCAACGGCGCTCCAAGCGCATGCGCCCTGCCACGCACTGTCTTAAGAGCAAACCGACTGATCATCTCTTCACTGAGTACCGTGGTTACCTGTGGACCAAGGCCGGTTGTCACACCATAGACAGGTTTACCTGTGCGTGCGGCATCTACAATCAATGCGTTTGACTCTGCCATCCGTTGCAGCGCGGCAGGCTCTATTCCTACCCGGCTGCCATGCGCTATGTCATGCAGGGACTCAATCGTTAACGCGGTTCCACTAAGGGTTAGCATGAAGTCTGCGGTATGAACAGTTATGAGTATTTGTTGAATTCATGTCCTTACTATACCCCACAATGGTCACAGTTTAAGCAGGCAAAAGGACTCACTCTTTTTTGCAACAGATTTTTATAAAACACCAACACTTAAAAGAAACAATTATTGCGGCTATTCTCTACAACATAGAACGCAGCCCCCTGAGGATCCCAGGCCAGTATTGCCTGGCGGTTTCCCAATGATTGTTCGACCACCTGTCCTCCGCCCTTCTCAATATTTTTCACAGCATCGGAGAGACTGCTCACCGAAAAGTAAACACCCCAATACTCTTTGTCTCCCTTTTTGTCATTGCTCGTTATTTGAATACCTGCTATCGGCCTGGAATCGGCCGATGATGCGAACAGGTGATATCGATCCGGCGTGTCCGCGGACTCGATCCTCCATCCAAATACACGGGTGTAAAATGATTCAACTTTTGCAAGAGTTGAAATGTGTAGCTCATTCCAAACCATGTGACCCGGATTGTCAGCATGGTTTTTACCACCGAGATCTTCACCCTCATAGCAGGTAAAGCCAGCACCTGCAGGATCACGAATAAGAGCGATCATGCCGCCACCTGGAGCAGATTGAGGTCTAACTTCAACCTTTGCTCCGTGTTGCGCTGCTACACGAACTGATTCTTCTAAATTGTTGACCTGGATAGTTGACATCCAGAATGACGGCATTCCCACACTTTGAAACTGCTCGGGCATTGCATACAGGCCAGCCGCAGGCTGCTCCTGAACCTGACACGAGAGATAGCCATCTGCGATCTCGTGATACTCCCAACCAAAACATTTGCTGTAAAAACGTTTTGCACTGCGAATGTCAAAGGTAGATAAATCGGCCCACGTAAATCTGTTATTCATAATTGCCGGGACCTGGATTTTCGCGTGCAGTTGCCAGCTAAATCTATCTTTCAACAGGCTGAGTTACACCATCATGTACAGGGACGCCTGGTATTTTTAACGGACTGACGTCTTCCAGACACCCGGCATTAAAGCCATATTAGTTTGCATAAGACCGACGCTGGTGATGCCTGCAAATACCAGAGGCTGACGTAGCATTTTATTCAGTACTCTCCAACGCCGGCGTTAAATTGCCTATACCGCCCTGTTAATGATTGCAGCCACCGCGTCAGGCTGACTGTAAAACGGTGAGTGACTGGAATCCAGACTATGGACGATGGTATCCGGAAATTCAGCAATCATCTCTTCCTGCGCCTGCAACGGAATTGCCCGGTCGTTGGTGCACTTAATGTAATGACGTTCGTGCGCTGCCGTTGTTTGCGGAACATAGATATTTGGAATGGCGGTGTTAATTTTTACTACATTCGCGACAGACAGTGCGATATCTTCATCTGAACAATCAGCATAGAACGCTTCTTTAACCTGGTCCGGCTTATCACTTGCCACCTCTACTCCGGCCCACTCGTTTACCGGTGACAACACAGACCACAGCGGCGCACAAACCGGATTTTCGGCATGAGCCATGATGTAGTCATTCGCAGACTTCCCGGTATTGGTCATAAAAGCCGTCAGGTAGACCAGCTTGCTAATTTTATCCGGCATGATATCGGCCAGGTGTGACAACGTCACGCCACCCATTGAATGACCAACCAGCATGGACTGCTCACTACTTTCGTTCAGTGCAGCGATAGCATTGGTATTATAGGTACTCATGCTGTCTATCGAATCCCATGCGGTATTGTCATCACCGTGTGACGCATTGTTTACCGCTACGACATCATGACCATTGCCAGAGAGTATTTTTTCAAGCTTGTAAAAACAACCATTCCAGTGCCAGGAACCATGGACCAATATAATACGCGCCATTATCTATGCCTCGATGTTAAGAGAGTCCGATTCAGTGTTACATTATTATCCGTAATGAACAAGCTCCACATGGACCGCCAAAATTGCACGCACTCTGCAAAATAATTGTATCCAAAAACCACCACACCCGGGTCAGAGGTGATGCAACAGATCTGAGCTTAAGGAAGCCATTGCGCCTTTCGGTCACCCGATTGTTATCTGTGTATGTGATGCTACTCTGCGGTTTTTGTTTATCGTTAAGTCTGGCTACTTCGGCATTGAGCCAAACTAAACCAGCCGCATCCGATAACATTCGCATCACCACTTTCAATATTCACTACACCTCACCACGCCAGACAAAACTTGCCTGGGGTAATCGACGTGAGGCCGTGAAACTTGCCATTGCCGATCTGAATGCCGATATCATTGCATTTCAGGAAATGGAAACTTTTGCCGGTGGCAGCTACAACCAGGAGAATGAGCAACTGGACTGGGTGCTGGAACACTTTCCGGAATACAGCGCAGGTGCCTACGGTGATGCCGCGATCTACCCGAACACCCAACCAATCATCTATAGAAAAGAACGCTTCACTCAGAAGTCACAGGGATTTTTCTTTTTCTCGGAAACACCGGACGTTATTTACTCAAGAACTTTTAATGGCAGCTGGCCGGCATTCTGCTCATGGGCTGAACTGGTGGATAATAAAACCGGTCAAAGTTTTTATATTTACAATGTACATTTTGAATACAAGAGCATGAGCAATCGGAGCAAGTCGGCAAAGCTGGTACGGCAACGGATGCAACCAGTGCTCGAAGACGGCAATGCAGTTGTTCTTGTCGGAGATATCAACGCACCAGGCTTTTCACCTACTGCGAAAAAGCTTAAGAAGACTCCGCTGACGCTGGCAAAACCTGCAGGAGCGACGTTTCATTTCAATCGCGGATTAAACCTGATACCCGCCATAGATCACGTCTTTTATAGCGATCACTTTATGCAGCAGGGCAAAACCACACTTCTGCGCAAGAGCTACAACGACGTTTGGCCAACTGACCATTATCCGGTAACAGTTGAACTCTTACAGATCGCCATAGATTTGCAACCTTCCGAATAGATTCAACAGTTGGTTAATGGGCCGACTAATCCAGCGGTGTGCCAGCACTAATGTAGGCAGTTTTCACAATTGTGTAGAACTCTGCTGCAGCCTTGCCCTGCTCGCGCGGACCGTAGGAGCTCTCACCGCGCCCACCGAACGGCACATGATAATCTGTCCCGGCAGTCGGCAGGTTTACAGTCACTACACCGGTACGTGCATGACGCCTGAAATGTGTAGCGCGTGCGATGTCGCGAGTCACAATGCCAGAGGTTAAACCAAAGGTAGTATCGTTGACGACAGTGAGTGCCTCTTCATAACCGCCAACTTTTATCACAGACGTCAGTGGTGCAAACATCTCTTCCCGATTAATTTTCATTTCATTAGCAGTATTGATGAAAACACCGGGTGACATGTAGTAGCCCTTGTGCGGCATCTCAACCTCGACACCACCACAGGCAAGCTCCGCCCCTTCCGATATACCTAGTTTGGTATAAGCCAGATTTTCCTGCAACTGAGCATCACTTACGACCGGGCCAATTTGCGTGCCTTCTTCCAGTGCATGACCTACCTTCATTGCCTGAGCACCGGCCACCAGTTTTTCAACAAATGCATCGTGTACTTTATGATGAACCACCAGCCTGGATGAGGCAGTACACTTCTGACCGGTGCCACCAAATGCACCACCCAGTGCAACAGTCACAGCGAGATCCAGATCTCCGTCATCCATTACGGCAAGTGCATTTTTGGAGCCCATCTCCATCTGCACACGGGTAAGATTCTGAATAGCAGACGCCGCAATCCCTTTGCCAACCGGTACGGAGCCGGTGAAAGAAATTGCATCGATCAGTGTGCTCTCAACAAGCTCATTACCGATGCTACTGCCTGCCCCCATAACAAGAGAAAACAAACCTTTGGGTATATCCTGCTTTGCGATTATTTCTGTTAAAGCAACCGCTGAAGCTGGTGTTATATTGGCAGGCTTCCAGACTACCGCATTTCCATAGCAAAGCGCCGGTGCAATTTTCCACGAGGCAGTAGCAGTTGGAAAATTCCATGGTGAGATAACAGCAACGGTACCAACCGGCTCACGACGTACATCGATCTCCACGCCATCGCGAACACTGTCTGCGTTCTCACCGATCTGTCGCAAGCACTCGGCAGCATAATAAGTAAAAAACTGACCTGCGCGATATACCTCGCCCTTACCTTCAGCAAGCGGCTTACCTTCTTCCCGGCTGAGCAAAGATCCAAGTGCCTCAGCATTCGCCATCATTTCATTGCCAATAGCCATCAACACCGATTGACGACGCTCCAGCCCGTAGGCTGCCCACTCTTTTTGCGCGACTCTCGCCTGAGCAAGTGTTGCCTGCAGTTGATCGCTGCTGGCCTGAGCATATAGTCCGATCAGATCAGAGAGGTCCGATGGATTGCGATTCTCTATTTCACCACTACCGGCTTGCCAGCTACCAACAATAAGGTTTTTTTGCACCGAGGACATGAATCAGGCTCTTCATATTAGACCGGACTCATTCTACTGCAACACTATGACAGTGGATGTTTCCGAAAGCGAATGACGGTGTCCATGCCGCCAGCTTCAAAGCGACAAGTACTGTAGTCGGTAACCGATTAGCTGGCTAGCGATTTGCGAACAAAGGCTTTAACGCGGTGTAGCTCGCTTTAAATTTCTGATAGTTGTTTTCAATCCGGTCTGTCATATCAGGTAAAGGCTCAACAGTACTCTCTACCGGAGGTGCAATACACACTTGCAGCGGATCACTCTGCTCGGCTGCAATCAACCCCAGGCGTGCCGCACCCAGACTAGCGCCAAAGTCACCGTCTACAGTTTTGTGTAGCGGAATGTTCAGAACCGTAGCCATCATACTGATCCAGAAATCTGATCGGGAACCACCCCCAATGGCAAATGCAGAATCGAGCTGTGTGCCTGATGCATTCAGTGCATTTAAGCTATCGCGAAAAGCAAAGCAAACGCCCTGCATAACCGCATTGGTTAATTCCGCTGTGTCTGTGGTGTGAGAAAGACCCACAAAAACACCGCGAGCGTTTGCATCATTGTGTGGTGTCCGTTCGCCACCGAGATACGGTAAAAACAACACATCAGTCGGAGTCCAGGATTGCCCTTCCAGTGCTGTACTCAGATCTGCTGCAGACTTACCGGTGACACCCGCCAGCCAGTTTAAAGAATCTGTCGCCGCTAACATGACACCCATTTGATGCCAGGTATCCGGAATCGCATGGCAGAAGGTATGCACCGCACTTTCGGCATTCGGACGATAGCTTTCATTGGAGGCGAACAGCACTCCAGAGGTACCGAGTGATACAAATGCGCTACCGGGCGCCACTACTCCCATACCACAGGCAGATGCGGCATTGTCACCAGCACCACCAGCCACAACTATATTGCCGGACATGCCGAAGCGGTTGGCAATATCCGTGCGCAGAGTACCTGACACCTCAGTTCCTTCTACCAATTGCGGCATGTGCGAAGTATTAAGCTTACACGCGGTGAGCAGTTTGTCGGACCAGCCACGCTTACCAACGTCAAGCCAGCCGGTGCCTGCAGCATCGGACATTTCTGAAACATACTCACCGGTTAACCACAGGCGAAGATAGTCTTTTGGCAACAGCACTTTCGCAACGCGTGCAAAAATATCAGGCTCATTGGCGTCGGCCCACGCAAGCTTGGGTGCAGTAAAACCCGGAAACAATATGTTGCCGCAGAGTTCACGCGACAGGTCAGTATCGAGTGACTCTGCCTGCTCATGACTGCGGGTATCGTTCCATAAGATACAGGGTCGCAGTACTTTATCTGTGTCGTCGATCAGTGTTGCACCGTGCATGTGCCCTGATAAACCAATACCCTTTACCGCCGACAATTCTTTCGCATTACTTGCTTTAAGCTGAGTAAAAGTACTCTCAACACCAGTGATCCAGTCAGAGGGGTTTTGCTCTGACCAGCTGTCGTGCGGTCGCATGACTTCGAATGATGCGCTGGCTGTGGCGACAACCTTTTGCGCTGAATCCAATAAAACGGTCTTTACACTGGAGGTACCCAGGTCGATGCCCATGTACATAGTCGACTTTCCTGTTTAGAGCCTGGCTGGAGCTTGCAGCACTAATTTGAGCTTGCAGACTCAGCTTCTGTTGCAACTTCTGCCGGAGGATACCAGTACCCGACTTTTTCATCACCCCGTGAGATCACAGCAAACTGATTGGCAAAAACTCTGAATGCAGCACTCCATTCACCATCAGGCCATTGCACTCGTACCGTTGCGCGTTCTGCCACTCCTAATCCCACATGAATAAACCCGGTTTGCCCTGATGCATGACCGCCACCAATGTTCACACGTCGAGTTTGCACCACGTTACCGGTTTTAATCGACAAACTGGCACCAATAGCATGGCGGTTAGCACCTCTCTGGTTTAATTCAATCATCAGCCAGTTGCCTCCTTGACGAGTGCTGCTTTGGTGGCTGCCGCTTTGACTGTGATCGTTTGAACTGTCATCGTTTTGTTTAACAGGGGTGTTTTTAAAACCACTGTGCCGGAACAAGCTTACCGGAGCACTTCGGTTAACCACCAATAGATCCATCAATCCGTCAGCATTAAAATCTGCAATCGCAGCCCCCCGCCCACGACGATCCAGCGCAATACCCGATTGATCACCGTGTTCTTTAAACCCGCCATTGTGTGTACCAAGTAAAAGATTGTCCGGATCATAGGCCGCAAAGTCTTTCATTCGTTCAACATTGCCTTTGGCAATAAAAAGATCGAGCAATGTGTCGTTGTTGACGTCAGCAAACTCGGCATGCCATCCGGTAGATGGTTTTAAATCATTACCTGTATAGGGACGATGTGCTGTCGCACCGCGGGCAAAACCCACGTCTTCATAAACCGGCCTGCTCTCCTCTATCGCCTGTTGCACGTCAACCGTCTGCAGCTTCGTGTCCCCCATGGAAGTTAGCGCGTACTCCGGGAATCCATCTCCATTAAGATCAGCTTCGGCTATTCCCATACCCCAGATCACCAGACGCTGCCAACCGTCTGCACGGCTGTACAAACGCGGATACTGCGAGTCGATCTTCCAGAGTTGTTCCTCACCGCCACGATGGTATTGCCGGTCATTTGTGATGCGCAGTGAGTCGACACCCGAACGATTCCAGTCGGTAAACAACATCGATAGCGCGCAATGTCCCGGACTTAATAACTGTGGTTCGCTATAAGTCACTTCGCCTTTCTCATTAACCAGTGGTCGATAAAGTAGATTATCGGAACAAGTACCCCACGGAGATCCGGGCGCGCTGCGATCAACATAATTGCCGATGGCAAAGGTCGGGAACTGATCATCACCGAAGTACGAAACTGCGAATGCAGTAGACCAGTCTGACCCTCCATCAAATCCGAAGCTCGCATTGGCATTGGCAAACTGACAATCACCCAGACCTTTGAGCAAAAGATTCTGCCCCAGACGCAACAACACCAGATCAGTCCACTGATCATTATCAAGGTTAACCGGATATGCACCGATCACTTGTTTTACCTGTGTTACCTCTGACTCATCACGCTTAAAACGCAATTCACCAGCCGCCTGACTATGATTAACAAACAACGCACTGTCATTCACGCCACCGGCTATAAAAACCTCTGGAAAGCGATCTCCATTGCAGTCGAATGTTGCAACACCGCCACCGACAAAGTTCTCCCACGGACCATCGTAGATATGACTGATACCACCGGATTCCGCTTGCTCCAGGTAGGATGGAATATCACCAGTGAAAGAATCAGAAGCTAAAGCGGTCACAGACGCAGTAATGCAGACCGCCATAGACACTAGTGCAGATCTGAAGATCATTGCACAGACGAGTCTATAATCATTGTTTTCAGATAGGCATTAATCGCACTGCGCTCGGCATCGCTGAGTATTAAATAAAGATCTCTCGACTTCCGCGCCTCACCACCATGTGCTTCAATCACTTCACCCAGAGTTGATATATCGCCACGATGACCATAAGGGTCGGTCGAACCGATACCCCAAAGCTCTGCTGTCATAAACTCATTTCGCTCAACAAACCGTTGTGACAATAACTCATTGCCGAGCCTCGCGACCTGATTGTCTGCAATCACATGGCGTTTGAGATCACCAAACAGTGGCACCATCCACTGGCCTCGTTCGTTGCGCTCAAGAGAGGCAGCCCACGCAAGTTGCGATAAATCATAAACAGCATCAGCGCCGGACTCACCGCTTCTGAGAGTGCCGGCAGCATCAAAAGGACCCGGATCAGTAAACGATAATGAGTTAAGAGGCAGCGCTCTGACATGACATTGATTGCACCCCAGCTGATCAAACAGTTTGCTGCCGTGAACTGAGGCCTGCGCCCAGTTATCCGACACAACCCTGTAAGATGGTACCGGAAGGCTTGCCTGATAAGCGACCAGTGCACTGACATCCCCCGGTGTCATTTCATCTGTCTTACCATCTTCATCGAAGTCGTTAGTGCCAGTCCAGCGATCTCCAAACCGTTCACTGGCCTGCATGCCATGATGATGGTTTAACGCATTCACGGTAAATTGCCGCAGCGAAGTCATCACGCCTTTTTGACTGAACGGTTTAACAATCAGATCATCATCGACTCCTTCAAAACCACCGGTATCAATACGCCCGTCAGGAAAAGCGACGACATGGCCGAATGAAACGCCCTTGGAGACAAGTGATGCCTTAACTTCATTGCCCTGCGCACGAGCATCGGAGAGCGCCATGTTGCGCTGCTTGTGCAAATCTACTGTCATTTCGCGTGCAAGCAATTCAATTAAACCGGCACCGAACAAATGGTTGGTGTTGCGCTCGTTTGAAAACTGCGGGTCGGTACTGTCAAAGTCAGATAACTGAAAACCTTCGGAGACAAAGACGTTTACCGAGAAATCTCCGGCACCACCTGCAACCGGTTGGTTGTGACAACTGACACATGCATTGGCGTCAAGACCCGCCGTACGCGCGAACTCGCTGCGTGGCGGACGTTTTCTTTTGGTTGGTATGATGGCCTGAGTTGCCAGCGGCCTGCCAACACCGTCAGCAATGGTAAAGCGCGCACTGAACAGCTCCCTGCCCGCCTGTACCAGTTCATTGAGTTGCTCGTGATCAAGTACGCCAATATATTTACCTGCATCAATATGATGCCTGACTGCCGCATCACCCCATTCGATACTGGCATCAACACCTGCGGCATCCTGTTCACTAACTTTGCTATTCGCTAAAGCAGACAATGAACAAACGATGCAGAAAATAATTCCCGCCGCCAATACAAACCTGGCTAATCCAGTTTTAAGCGAGCCACTGATGTGCTGAAAAATAAGTTGACTCATGCAGCCGGCTCTCCAACGCGGGCACTACCACCAAAGCCGAAGATTTTTTCATCAATGTATGACAACGACTGAAGCAAGGCGCCACTGCGAACCAACTTTCTCTCTGCGACGCGGTCATAGACCGATACAGTGCCATCACCTTCACTAACGCCATAGTGATACAGATCAGCATGCAGCGTTTTTTCCATAAGGCTAAAGGCGTCCGGGGTAATGCCCACTAATATTACCGGGAAGGGGTCGAACAACGCAAAAAGATTCGCAAGACCCTGCCCGATCGCAGCACCGGCTTCTTCAAAAGCGTCACGCGCTATTCCCGGCTTTTCTTTTGCTGCCGCAACCAAATCCATAAGATCCTGCTGCGATACATGATCGGTCGGTTCATCGATTGCAGAGTTGCCATTTGCCTTACGCCAGATTGCATAATCTGATGCATACGCCTCTATGCAACCACCTCTGCCGCAACGACATCGCGCACCACCCGTCTTGAACAACATATGTCCAAACTCAGTTCCAGAGGACTGTGAGCCGGTAAGAATATCTCCCTGATGAAAGTAACCGAAACCAATACCAAATGACGACAAAACAACCGCAAAGTTGTCATTGTTGCCTTGCGAAGTCGACTGGCGTTCGTCGAATATTGCCCGCGCTATCATGTTGCAGTTGTTAGAAACGCTCACTGAAACGCCATAACGTTGCTGCAAAATACCACCAAATTCTATGTTTTTAAGCTTGGTAATTGGCGACCATAACAAGCCAGTGTTGTCCCGGTTCACCGTACCCTGACAAACCATTGCAATATGTTGCAGTGAAGTCTCATATTCCCCTTCATCAAGCACTGTATCCAACACTTCGAACAGATGCTTTTTCAAAGCACTTAATGATAAATCGCCTGTTTTAACGGACTTCGCCACCCGATGAATTCGCTGGCCAGCATAATCGTAAAGGGTTACTTCAAGCTCGTTTAACAATAACGTCAGCACCGCTGTGGTGGCAGCGTATGAATTGAGTTGCAAAAGGACCTGCGGCCGGCCACGACGAGTATTGATTGATGCGCCGGTCGGTGCGACGTCTGTTGGCGTAAAGAGCTCAATCACGCCCTCATCAATCAGGTCGGCAGTTACCTGCGATACCGTGGAGGCACTTAGCCCCGTGCTCTGGCAGAGAAGTTTGCGCGATTGCCTGCCTCCGGTTCGCAGGCAGGACAGTACCCTGCTGCGATTAAACAGTCGTAGTTCGTCGGATGTGGTGATTGTCGCCATAAAAATAACTTGACACATCTCGACGAAAGAATCACTATTTTTTTCGAGCCTAAAAATTAATAGGCCGCGATACCGAATTGGCACTAATGCGTATCGTTTTCGCAACAACACAGGTGCCTTTCGGTGACCAGAGCCTGGTCCAACCACAATTTCAAATAGCTGTCTTAGACGAGGAACACAACTAATGAAAAAAACGTTATTAGCACTGACTACTGGCGCATTGATGACCACCATTGCAGCGCCTGCAATGGCGAAAGACAAAATCATCGGCGTTTCGTGGAAGGTTTTTCAGGAAGAGCGCTGGAAGCGCGACGAAGCCGT
The DNA here is from genome assembly GCA_964649465.1 of uncultured Granulosicoccaceae bacterium. Taxonomy (GTDB): domain Bacteria; phylum Pseudomonadota; class Gammaproteobacteria; order Granulosicoccales; family Granulosicoccaceae. The sequence continues at coordinate 12,313 of CAZYRP010000027.1, forward strand.
AATCAAAGAAATTGTGGAAGCCAATGGCGACAAATACATTTCTGCAGATGCACAGGGTTCTGCCGGTAAGCAATTGACTGATGTTGAATCATTAATTGCTCAGGGCGCTGACGTACTAATGATCGTACCTTTCGACTCAGAAGCGATTCTGCCTGCAGTAGAACAGGCCTCTGCTGAAGGTATTCCAATGATTGCCTATGATGTTCAAATCGAGCACCCTGATTCGCTGTACATCACCTTCGACAACGTCGGTGTTGGCCGAATGATGGCGCAAACCATGTTGGACAGCGGCCAGACTGAAGGCAACTTCGCGTTCATCAAAGGTGATCAGGGTGATCCAAATGCGACATTCCTGTTCGAAGGTATTATTGAAGTACTGCAGCCACAGCTGGATTCCGGTGCGATCAAAAATGTCTGCGAAACTTTCACTGACGGCTGGAAGCCAGAAGGCGCACAGAAGAACATGGAGCAATGTCTGACTTCTCAGGATAACAAAGTCGATGCAGTTATCTCCGAGAACGATGGAATGGCTGGCGGTGTTGTTGCAGCACTTGAAGCCCAGGGCATGGCTGGTAACGTTCCAGTTACCGGTCAGGATGGTGACCTTGCAGCGATCAATCGTGTAGCTCGCGGCACACAACTGGTCTCCGTATGGAAAGACTCACGTGCACTGGGTAAAGTCGCTGCAGAAGCGGCACTGATGCTTGCGGACGGCAAGAGCATGTCTGATGTTCCTAACACTGCACCATTCTCTGGCGGCAAGCGCGGCGTAGAAGTGACTTCTATTCTGCTGCCACCTACGCCGATCACAACCAAAAATGTCAGCGCAGTGATTGATGCGGGCTGGATCTCAAAAGAGAAAGCCTGCGAAGGCGCGCAAGACGGTGTTGACGGCTGCTAGGAAGCTACATCGATAGCTTAACCCGAGATGAATACCGGGGTTTCCCCGGTATTCACTCATATTAAAAAAAGTCGGTCAATAAAAGAGCAGCGTGCTGTTTACGCTCAACCTTTATCCGTAATTCCCACCATTAGCTCTTCACTACTCAACACACTCAGGTCTGGGAGGATCTTCGTTGTCCACAGAACAGGAAGAATATAAAGAAAGCGGTTTTGTCCGGTTTCTGCGAGCCACTGAAGTCGACACCAGACTACTCGGAATGATTGGCGCACTGATGCTGATCTGGCTGGGGTTTCATCTGTATGGCCACTTTGTAAACGGCTTTGGCGCGTTCCTGACTCCCCGCAATTTGTGGAATCTATCGGTTCAAACCTCTTCTATCGCGGTCATGGCAACCGGTATGGTGCTGGTAATTGTGACACGACATATTGATCTGTCAGTCGGATCTCTACTAGGTTTCACAGCGATGATTATGGGAGTGGTTCAGGTATGGATACTGCCAAAGTTCCTCGGCCTCGGTCACCCGATGATATGGATGATTACCGTAGTTGTCGGCATTGCATTCGGTGCATTGATTGGCGCTTTTCAAGGTGTACTAATTGCCTACCTGAACATACCGGCCTTTATCGTTACACTGGGTGGTCTATTGATATGGCGAGGTGCGTCTTATCTGCTGGCACGCGGCGAGACGATCGCACCTGTTGATCAGTCCTTTTCACTTATAGGAGGTGGCCCCTACGGTACCATTGGCGCGACCGGCTCCTGGATACTTGGCATAGCAGTTTGCATTGCCATTGTATTAATTCTCTTTAACAGCAGACGTCAGCGCACAAAGTTCGGCTTTACTACCCGCCCGATGTGGGCTGAGTTTTTAATTGGTGGCGTCGGCACTGCACTGGTTATTGGAGCAGTGATGGTAATGAACGCCTACCCCTGGCCGAAAGGAATAGTTAGAAGATATGCGGCAGCCAACAACATAGAAGTACCGGAGGCAGGTCTTTTTATATCGCATGGTTTTGCCATTCCCATACTTATTGCACTGGCGGTTGGAGTGGCAATGACATTTTTGGCAACACGCACCCGCTTTGGCAGATACGTATTTGCCATTGGAGGGAACCCGGAAGCGGCAGAGCTTGCCGGTATAAACACAAAAAAAATGACCATGCTGATCTTCTCTTTAATGGGGGCGCTCACCGGCATTGCCGCGGTTATTGCCAGTGCGAGATTAAAGTCTGCAACACTGGCACTCGGACAGTTCGATGAGCTATACGTTATTGCCGCCGCGGTCATTGGCGGTACATCATTTGCCGGAGGCATAGGCACTATTTACGGTGCAATACTCGGTGCGCTGGTAATGCAGTCACTGCAATCCGGTATGGTTTTGATCGGCTTTGATGCAGCGATTCAGCAAATGGTTGTCGGCTGCGTTTTAGTGGTTGCGGTATTTCTTGATAACCTCTACCGCCGTAAGTCTGTGTAACGGGCAAAGACTATGCAAACAACTCAACAACAACAAGAAGACACTGCAGCTGCGTCGGCTACGCCATTAGTCGAAATGAAAGATATCTCCATCTCTTTCGGTGGAGTGCACGCGGTAGACAACGCGTCATGTGAATTGTATCCGGGTGAGGTAGTTGGTTTACTCGGCCACAACGGTGCAGGCAAATCAACGCTGATTAAAATATTATCTGGCGCTTATACCCGCGACAGCGGCAGTATATTCATTGACGGCAAAGAAGCCACTATTGACAATCCGCGTCACGCCAAAGACTTCGGCATAGAAACAATTTATCAAACCCTGGCACTTGCCGATAACGTCGATGCGGCCGCGAACCTTTATCTGGGGCGCGAACTACTAACCCGCTGGGGAACACTCGACGACGCTGCAATGGAAGCCGAGACCCGCAAAGTAATGAACCGGCTCAACCCGAACTTCACACGATTTAAAGATCCGGTTAAGCAATTGTCCGGTGGTCAAAGACAATCGGTAGCGATTGCACGTGCAATACACTTTAACGCACGCATTCTTATCATGGACGAACCGACCGCAGCACTTGGTCCGGCAGAAACCGAACAGGTCGGCCAACTGATACATCAACTTAAAAACGATGGCATTGGCATTTTTCTTATCAGCCACGATATCCACGATGTTTTCGATCTGGCTGATCGCGTGGTGGTAATGAAAAATGGCGCTGTCGTTGGCGCCGCCAAAACTACGGATGTTACAAAAGATGAAGTCCTCGGCATGATTATTCTTGGCAAGTGCCCGCCCGGCGCAACACCCGGACCCGGTGCTTCTAATACTTAGTCAACTGGCTATATGTGGAGTCTTTAGGAAACATAATCATCCACTGTAGCCGGGCAAAATCTTACTTTTGCAATAAACCGGTAGTAAAGGATGCAGCCACACTCGCCGCTTCAGTATAGACATCCAATTCTACCTTTCTGGTGCGCTTTAATATCTTAAAAGAATGGTCCGCTGTGTCGAGCCAATGTAGTTTAGATTGAGCAGATAAAACTTTTACCTGCTCAGACAACAGGGAACACTCTGCCAGCGCATCACGGGTACCAGAGAGAAACAATGCTGGTGGCTGTATATCGCCGAAGTGGGCAGCTCGATCGGTATGCAGCTTTCCGGCGGGATGCAACGGAAAAGAGCAAAGCATCAGTCCGTGACAATCAAGCAGCTTATCCGCTACAGCATGCGTCACCATTCGGCCGCCAAAACTATGCCCACCAGCAAAAAACGGCAAATTTGTTTTAGCTTGCAGCGTTGCGGATGCGTTCAAGATGCAGTCAATCGATACGGACTTTGAGTCCACTCTGTTTCGACCCTGCTCTTTGAATGGAAAATTAAACCGCAAAGTTGCAATACCCTTTGCCGCAAAAGCACCGGCAAGATTTTCCATGTGCACATGCTTGTGGTCTGCACCCGCACCGTGCGCTAATAACAAAACGCAATGCGAATCGTCCGGCAGATTTAGAGTTGCCGACAACTTGCCGTGGTCTGTGTTTATGGTGAGCTTATGCATCGGTGGTGCGATCTACATTCAATAAATTCGGCAATGCACATCTGAGATCATGATAATTATCAAAACCAAGCTCACGCCTGACCGTTTCCTGCCAGACATCGGTAAGTGCCTGTAGCGTCTCGGGCGCTGGCGCAATCGTCTCACCGCTGCCGGCAACCTTACCACTGCCGCCACCAGGTGGAAGACCCCAGATGTGGTCTCGCTTATCACGCAGTACATGCTCATCAAACTGACGTTTATTTTTTAGCATGTAATCGCGGGACGAGTTTCTTTTTGCATTGATCAGTGTGGCGCTATCCAGATCAAGCTTTAAAAAACCGGCAACGACGTCGACGGCTTTATCAGGAGCCTGCAACATATCTTCATAACTTAATACCAGCGTATCTTCACTTTCGATTCTCGGCCACCAGTCGACCAGATGATCCCAGTGCCTGCCGGAGGCAGAACCTTCGATGTACAACGCTGTAGCGAATTCGTCAATAGTGATACTGCCTTTCTCGAACCACCAGTCCTCAAAAAAACGATAGAAAGAAGACAATACTTTTAAAGGATCACGAAACACGGTGATGTAACGACCGCCTTTGGGTAAATCACGATACAGCAGATGGCATTTAAACGCTCTGAAAGGAAATGGCTGATCCGCATGTGGATCAATTCCAACATCTACGGCCGATTCAAGCCACGGTACAACGCAACTTATTTCTTCAAAATCAGTAGTGCAGCCGCTGCGTAACTGATGCACAATTTGTTGCATCCAGGTGGTGCCGCTCTTTGAATAGGTAGAAATATATACATCATCTGCCCTTGCACGGTGCGCAGATTGTGCAGCGGCAGCTTCGGCTGACCTGAAGTTTGCCAGCCGCGCGCGCACATCATCGATAGTTATTGGCCGCGATAAGCGGGAAGCGTTAGTCATCTGTCTTTTAAGTTACAAGCAAGGTATGCCATGAAGAATGCCCATTCTATCAGGCCTATTTTCTCAGACTATGTTTCAACTACTATTGCCTTACAAGTGTACCTTTCAGCAGTGCAAGCTCACCCAGATCGACAACCCCAAATTCAGATTGTGTCACCGCAGGGATCAGCTCATTACCAGCAGCATCGGTCTGCTCCAGGAACGGTAAAAAATTAAATCCTAAAGATACTGGCCGGAGCGTTGTGAGATCGTCTCCAACCTGCAAGCCATTGGCAAACATAACTTCACGGACACCAGAGTCACAAACAAACGGGATATCGGTCTGAGGCCCCTGCTGCACCACTGTCGAGGCGATAGTGCCTTCAATCTCACAACTCTGATCATCACTAAGCGCTGGAAGTACTGACACTGTGGTCTCCCAGACACAAAACCGACCTCCCTCGGAAAATTGCAATGTACCGCTGAATGTTCCGATTATTTCCTGATAGATTGGAGACTCACAAACACGGCCGGTGAAATCTACGGGTACTTCGGCAATCGATTCACCGTTTGAAGAGCAGCCCGCTACAATTAGCTGCGTCAAAAAAGCCACAGATAGTCCAACAATTTTATTACTCACGAAATCTCCCGATCTGCTGCAGCGATTGCGCTGCTCATTTTCCAGCAACTCTGGTACGGACGCCGCTGGTGACGATGCGTCTGGTGCCAATACCTTCGGCAGCTTAAGTTCATTGCTTTGATTATTGAATTAGCTGCAGTAAAGCTTAGTTTAAACAACAATTTCAGCAAACAACAATTGCCACGTGAAAATCTGACGTGCAACACCCGATATTGTGATCGACGTGTTAAAAAATATAACTAAAACCGCGAATAGGCGTATCGGCGTGCTAACGTGAACTCTATTATTTTGGATCCCACTACGGCTGGAACAAACATGGATCAAAGCAAGCGAAGTACTCTTAAGCTGATGGTGGGTGTGACTACCGCAACTGTCAGTGCGATCGCCACACCAGCCGTCAATGGTGGCACTTTTGCCGCAGGCTCGGCTCCGGAAGCATGCTCACTTAAGCATAGCTCCTGTGGCCAACTTAAGATTCAAATAATCACTGGCAGAAACGCTCCGGAAGACACAGTGATCTTCGTCAACGACACAAGCAAAGAGATCCTGGTTAGCGAATTCCTGCCCGGACTTATCACCCAGAACAATCAGATGATCGATCTGAATTCTCTACTCACTGATGGAGACATGCTTGTAAAACCAGGCTATCCGGTGGCCAGCAAAGCGGCTCGTTGGGAACTGCTGTCAATAGCTTCCGGCAACAGTTACCTGTGGTGCGATACTGCAGTTTCACGGTTACAAAATAGCGACACTGGAATTATCAATATCAACGCGGCTGTAGTAAACGGGCGCGCAATGCTGACCGCAGAACATAACGAGCTCGTTTTTAGTTAACGCATACTTTGAACCAGCCGTTAACTACGAGCGCAGTATATTTATAACGAAATTGTTCCCGATCAAAGCCCTTAGTCCAGTTACTGAAAAAACCATGAAATAAACATAAAAACAGGCATAGCAAGCAGCTCTTGATAAGTATCTCTGCCGACCGCTACACTGCACTAAACACCCTGGTGCTAAATCGATGCCTGCAATAACAGATCTCGCCGCTCAACACTACCTGTCAGAGAAATCCGGTGACTTTGCGGCTTTTGAAAAGTCTGTAAATCACATCACCTCACTATCAGACTATCCGCTGGCAAGCTCTGTCGAACAAGGTGCGCTGGTCTATGAGCTGGCTACTGTACACAACGCATCCAGTAGTATTGATGCCAAACAGGCGCTCATGGCAGAGTGGATTAAAATCTGGCTCGAAGGTCCGGGTGTGCTGATGATCAAAAACGCAATTTCAGAAGACGTGATTGATACATCTACCGCACTGTTTGAGAACATCATTGATGTGCAGCGTGCAAACGGAGGCGGTGACGGCGACCATTTTGCAAAGGCCGGTGCAAATGATCGTATCTGGAATGCACTGCAGAAACACTGCCTTGCGGATGCTGATAATTTTATCCACTACTACTCGAGCGAGACTATCGCACTGGCTTCTGAAGCATGGCTTGGGACAGGCTATCAGATCACAGCCCAGGTTAATCGGGTTAATCCGGGCGGCGCTGCGCAATCTGCGCACCGGGATTACCACCTCGGGTTCATGGCAAAAGATCAAATTTTGCATTACCCGAAACATGTGCATCTGCTGTCACCAGCACTGACGCTACAAGGCGCAATAGCACATTGCGATATGCCATTGGAAACCGGGCCAACTTTATACCTGCCCTACTCACAACATTTTCCAGAGGGCTATCTTGCGTTTAATCGCCCTGAGTTTCAGGAGTACTTTAATCAAAACCGATCGCAGCTTGCCCTTAAAAAAGGTGATGCAGTTTTCTTTAACCCGGCACTGATGCATGCGGCTGGCGAGAACACCACCACTGACCGCTACCGACTGGGGAACCTGCTGCAGGTTTCATCAGCTTTTGGCAGGGTTATGGAGTCAATTGATTTTGTAAGTCTGATTAATACCGTCTATCCAACACTGCTTGCAAAAAAACAAAAGCAATTGCTAAGCATTGCACAAACCAACAATGTTGTGGCGGCCTGCACCGACGGCTATCCGTTCCCAACCAATCTAAATACAGATCTGGCAACCGGAGGTCTTGCACCTAAAACACAAAGACAATGTGTGGTTGATGCGCTTGATAACAATACCGACCATGCGGTACTGCTAAAAGAGCTAAACGATCAATTGCAGAGAAGATCTGATTTGGCACAGGTGTAATCCCCAGTGAAGATCTCTTATGCGCAGTAGAATGGCTACTCCTGATCAGTAAATCGCATTGCGGCCTTGCCGGTAATGGTGTCGAGTAACTCGTTGTCTATCTCGCTGCCATCCACTACTCCAAGCAACACCCCTTTACGGCGCGACTTACCCCTCATATTACTAATTGCGTCATTACGTATTGTAGTTCGCTGCGAAGGTCGGCGCGCCCATTGTGAAAGACGTTCGTACATGAGTGTTATAATTTCCTCATGCTGCCCGGAGTCACCAAGATCGTGCAACTCATCCGGGTCATTTTGCATGTCAAAAAGCATCGGCCTGAAGCCGCCGTCGGCGTGCATAAACTTCCAGCGTTTGTCTGCAATCATAAACAACCGTGCGTCACGCGGCTGCAAGCCCAGTTTGGCCGCCTGCATTGTTGCCGAGTAGTCGAATTCACTGACTGCATAATCGCGCCATTTTTCAGGTTTATGATTGTGTAGATACGGCATCAGTGATTTACCCTCCACAATATGATCTGGCACAGTACCACCGGCGACATCGATAAACGTGGCTGTAAGATCAATACTCTCTACCAGTTCATCACATACAGTGCCACGCGTGGCGTCAGCTGCATCGGATGGGTCATAAACAATTAATGGCACTTTAACCGAACATTCATGAAACAGGTCTTTTTCACCTAACCAGTGATCGCCGAGGTAATCACCGTGATCAGAGGTTAATACAATCATGGTGTCTTCCATACGTCCGGACGATTCAAGATAATCAAGCAACACACCTAATTGATCATCACACTGCTTAACCAGCCCCATGTACGCGGGAATGACTTTCTCCCTGATACCCGGTGCGCAAATAGCTTTGGCAATGGCATTTTGAAAATACGATTGGTACACCGGGTGGGCATTTTGCTTTTCTGCATCATTTCTTACCACAGGCAGCAAATGGCTCTCGTTGTACATGTCGTGATAAGGCTTTGGCACAATGTACGGCCAGTGCGGCTTAATAAATGATAAATGACAAAGCCACGGTTTGTCTGAGCTCTGCTTTTCAATAAATTCAATTCCGCAGCGGGTTAGCCATGGTGTTTCAGAATCTTCCTCTCGAATATTGGCAGGCTTATCTGTGTGTTTTAGCAACCAGCCAGACGCAATTTCCATATCATCTTCCACACCGGCATTGGCGTAGTCATGCCACGGATTATCTCCCGGGTATTGCTTGCCTTTTAGATACGCATTGTAAGGTGACGGACGCGGATCATAGGAGCCGTCAGGGCCTGTACCCCACAAACCATCGTCTCTGACATGAATATCGAAACCGCACTCAGCGACTCGCGCACCAATAACACTCTCTGCAGAAATACCTAAGCGCGCCAAACCTTCTGCATCGACTTTCATGTGTGTCTTGCCAACCAGCCATGCATCCATTCCGCATTCACGCAGATGATCCCCCATGGTGATCTCACCGACTTTTAATGGAAAGTTGTTCCAGGCCGCACCGTGACTGTGAACATATCGACCGGTATAAAAACTCATGCGGGAAGCGCCGCATACCGGTGACTGCACATAGCATCTGGAGAATCTGACACCACGGGACGCCAGCCGGTCAAAGTGCGGCGTGTGAAGATGTGGATGACCGCCACAGCTGAGGTAGTCATGCCGCAGCTGATCGTACATGATGAAAATTATATTTCGCGTTTTGGCCATCGAGAAGTCTGCGGTTACCCTGATCGCACTATTCTACCCCGTCAGCAGACGAATCTGCATGCACGTCGTTAAGCACGGGCCAGCTTACACCACGACGCTATAGAGCTCTTACAGCACCGGAAACTCTAATCGACTCGCCCGCATTGCTGCCAAAATCGGCATGGATCAGAGATTTGTAACCCATGTCTTCTCCCTGTACGACTTCAATCCTGCCGTTATGCGGCCAGTTGATATCTCTCAGGTAGCCCGCGAGCGCCGCCGTCGCCGCACCGGTTGCCGGATCTTCGTACACCCCGCCAGATGCAAAGGGATTGCGGGTATGAAAAAGCACCGGACTCTTCGCATAAACAAGACAGATAGTAACAATATCAGCATCTCTCATTAACTCACGACCGCGCGGTAAATCGTACTTCATGTCAGCCAGAGTCTGACGAGACTTGACACCAAGAATCAAATGGTTTGCACCACCATTCGCAAAGGCCGGCGGCAAGTTGTTATCGATTTGATCCATCGACCAGCCAAATAATTCCAGTGATGAACTAACAAGCTGTGACTCTGCAGGCTTTGAGTAAGTTGCAGGTGACTGCAGGCTGGCGCGCATTTGCCTGCCATTAACTTCACCATCAACCGTGATGCCGGCGCTGTTTAATTCGAGCGCGAAAGTGTTGTTGCCATGCCGCTGCGCCAGCGCCGCCCCGAGTGCTATGGTGGCATGTCCGCAAAAAGGCACCTCACTTTCAGGTGAAAAATAACGCACGCGCCATGAATGTCCCTGTTGAACTGCAAAGGCAGTTTCAGAGAATCCAACATCAGCGGCAACTTTTTGCATGACGTCGGATGACGGTAATTCATCCAGCAGTGCAACACCTGCCGGATTTCCACCTTCGCTGCCATTAGCAAATGCTGCCAGCCTTTGAATTTCCATCTATAAAAACACCATTCAACACTTTAAACTTTCAGTTACTGATATTTGTATTGCGGACTTCCCGATAACTTATTTTTTATCTACTCAGGCTTTCTACTTACTTATTTTTCTAATCACTTACTTTTCTAATCACTTACTTTTCTAATCACTTACTTTTTTTCATGGCGAGATACATGCCCGGCAATATTAAACAAGCACCCAATGCATGATACAACTGTGGCGGTTCAGACAGTAACCACCAGGCAATTAAAGCGGTATACAGCGGGCTGATGTATAAAACGAATCCCGCACGCGCGGCTCCCAGTTCCTGCTGTAAAAACGAATAGGCCTGATACGCTCCAAAGCCCGGTAATATCGCAGCTATTACCACAAGCCCCAGCGCCTTGTTGAACTCCGCCGGAAGCCCTGTCGTCGACACTTCCATAACAGTAAAAGGCAGCAACACCACTACACCGCCAGCTGTTATAGCAGCAAGTCTGGTAAAAGTACCCAGCACACTCTGCCATTTGCGCAGTAAAATTGAATATAGGGTCCAGCTTAAGACAGCAGTTAGAATCCACAAATCACCGCGTGTGAAATTAACTTCCATCAGATTACCCCAATGCCCTTTGAGTACAATAACCAGCATTCCGAGCAACGACATACAGAGCCCTAATATCTGTAGTCCTCGGAGCTTATCGTCAAACATTAGTGCAGATGCCACTGCAATCAAAACCGGCGCTACTGCATACAAAAGCCCCATATTCAGTGCTTCTGTCGTTTGACCTCCAATATAAACAAAAGCACCGCAAATCCACATACCGAGTGCACCAAGAACCAGTAGTCGGTGCCACTCAGAGCGGTACTGCGGCCACTTATTGATAAGCTCGGGTAACGCGAACGGAAGCATCAGGCACAGTGCCAGAAACCATCTTGAAAACGCAAGTAAATGGGGCCCAATGATGCCAGGGGCGGCACGCGCAACAATATAATTTGCCGACCACATGGCAGGTGCCAGCAACACAAGAAAGTACGCAAGGTTCTTGCGCTGCTCAGAAGTTAGCGACAACAAAAGCGGGCATTCCAGAGATTAACAGTTGCAAGAATACAGTAATCAACAGGCAGACTAAAACAAATATTCAAGCCTCTGCTTTTAAGCGTACACTGCTCGCTTCAATGGTCAATTAATGCCGCTGTCCTGTGAGTCAAGAGCCAGAAACCAACCTTAGGCCACTGCTTGGTATCAGCCTCAAAGTCACGTCTGTTACTTTACTTGTAACAATGATAGTTGCGATTAAGCTTGTGCACAGCGACATCCCTATTGGCCAAATTATTTTTACCAGAGCAATTATTGGCGTTGCCACTGTTTATCTGTTTTATCGAGTTAGTGACAGCAGAGGTTCCAATACAGCACGGTTTAAATTTAATTCTTATCGCGCACACCTGCCGTGGGCACTTTCCGCTGCCTGTGCCATGGCAATGTGGTTTGTCGCAATCACACTCATACCACTGCCGGAAGCGACTGCCATTGGCTTTGTGATGCCACTGCTTATCGTGGCATTCGCGTGGGCAATGCTTGGCGAAAAAATAAGAGTAGTACGCTCCGTGGCCATCGCATCCGGACTTGTTGGCGTTGTCATTATTGTATGGCCAAGGCTTGGAATCGGTGCAGACTATGGTTCTCTCGCGGCAATTGGTGCAGCGCTGTCGCTTAGTGCGGCAACATTCTGGGCGTACGCGCAGGTATCTTTAAGAAAGCTATCCAGAACAGAAACAAGTGGCTCGTCTGTTATCAGCTTTTCCGTTGCTACCATGCTGTTAGCGCTGCTAACTATACCGTTGGGCGGGGTTATACATGCTACAGGCGGATCGGCACCATCCGCGCTAATCTGGTCGTGGCCGGACAACACTGAATGGATGTGGCTGTTATTGTGCGGGATTACAGGTGGACTTGGTCAACTTAGCACTGCGGAAGCACTGAAATACGCAACACCTGCCACACTCGCGCCATTCGAATATTTGTCTTTTCCAATCGCGAGTATCGCGGCGATCATACTATTTGGTGAACACCCGAGCACCCATATCTGGTGGGGTCTGCCATTAGTAATCGCGGGCGGATTGCTGGTAATTTTCCGTGAGTATCAGCTCAGTCGGTAACTGCCAGCGCAGCGTGGGGAAAGTTCGACAACACTTTTTCTCGCCAGAACTGCTGTGACAGCGCCGTTTTTCCGTGGCAAATGCAGACTCGGCGTATAACCTGAACCGGGCAGACTCAACTCTATAATTATTTTGCCATCAAGCAGCCGGTCAAATGTCTGCAGACACCTCAGCAAGACGAGGATACAATACGGTCAACTCCCGAGACGTACAATCATTTAGCGATGGATAAAACCACCCTGGTAAACAAAAGTGTACTGGCTATTGTTGTCGCTGCCATCAGTGCGCTGTTTCTAGGGATCATCTGGCGGTTTCTGGAAGCAATTTTCCTGGCCGGGCTCTTTGCCGCAGTTTTTCACCCGTTGTATCGAAGAATACTGCGCCTGTTCGGTGGCAACCGCGGATTCGCCGCCCTGACTACACTGTTGATCGTATTGTGTTTTGTCTTTATACCCATCGTTATGATTGGCACCGTGTTTGTTGGACAGGGAGCTGAACTCGCCTCCAACAGCCTGCCATGGTTTCAGAACGCGATTAATCAACCCGGGTTCATTACAGCACAACTTGAAAAGTTGCCATTTTATGGTGTTGTTGAACCCTACCGCGACCAATTGGCAGAACGTGTTGGTGGGGTGGCTATGCTCGCAAGTAGTACGGCAGTGGATCTTCTGCAGAGTGCTACCCGCGGAACCGTCAATGCGGTTATCACTGCCTTGCTTGTTTTTTACAGCTTTTTCTTCTTCCTGATGGACGGTGACAAGCTGATAAAGCATATCCTTTACTACCTGCCACTCGACGATAAGAACGAAGGCTTGCTTCTCAGTCGTTTCCGCAGTGTGACAATTGCTACCCTTAAAGGCACGGCCGTTATCGGGTTTCTGCAAGGGTCACTGGCAGGAATCGGGCTCTGGGTATGCAACATTCCAAACGCACTGTTCCTTAGTGTGGCGATGATGTTGTTGTCTGTTGTGCCGGGTATTGGTGCAGCACTTGTCTGGATACCTGCCTGTATCTACCTCGCCGCGAACGGTCAGTGGGTGCTGGCACTGGGCCTGTTTGCTTATTGCGCGCTGTTAGTCGGCAGCATTGATAACGTATTGAGACCCAAACTGGTTGGCTCAGACACGCAACTCCATGAGTTGATGATATTTTTCTCAACGCTTGGCGGATTGCTAACTTTCGGCCTGCCGGGTTTTATAATCGGGCCTATCATCGCAGCGCTTTTTGTCACCGTATGGGAAATCTACGGAGTCGAATTCAGTGACTGGCTACCCAGAACAAATTTTGTCCCCCACGGCGAAAAAATTCAGAACAGTAAAACGCAGAGCACTGTTGAGACAGCATCCAACTTACCTGGTGAGAGTGAATCTCATGACTCAACCGATCAGACCGAAGAAGTGCAACCCGAAGGCAATCAAGCCGATGATCTGAACTATCCCACTGCAGAGAATCAAACTACAGACAAAGACAATAAATCAGTTTAAAACTCAGGACACCAGCCCATCAACAACATGAAATGCAACGCTGCACTACTGTTGTGCCTTCTACCTTCTTTGCCACTCCACGCCGCAGACGCTTTATCTTGCAGGCTGGATGTTTTACGCAACCTTGGCTGGCAAACTGTTGCTGACAGCCCGTCTCCCGGATACGAAAACACCAACACATGCAATACGGATCGGACGCCGGTATTCAAGTACAACACCTCATCAGAAGATACTGCAACACTACTGACACGCAGCGCAGACTCACTAAACTCAGTGACCAGCAAATGCCTTTACAATCGCAATTATCAAACTGCTGTAAAAGCCTCTGTTGAAAAACTTTCTAACAACGCAGAATTCAAGTTCTTACCGGTCGGCGATGATCCCAGAGACCCTTTCCTGCCACCAGAGGGTACCTGGGACACAAAAAGTGCCAGAGGCTACGACATCCCTCTTTCCAGTATCACTGGCTCAATAAACTCACTATACGAAAAACCGTTTGTTGCCGAGTGCTCCACGGCCGCACAAATAGCACAACTGGCAGCCCTCACCGAACACTACGGTACTACAGCCGACAGTATGCTTAGCTTGAAAGAAGTGGGTATCGGTACCTGGCGACAATACGCGAGGTCACCATCGATCGCTGCTAAACAATCACTTTTCATTGATCGTAAAGCACGCCGTAAAGGTGGATTAGCAAAGCTTGCAAGTTATGGGCGCGCTGCTTTTTACGGACAAATAGGCTACATAAAACCTTATAAAGGCATAGATTATGTCGACTCTCTGGACAATCTCGGTCAGAACTATGTAATCGTCAATCTCACCGACCTTGCGGTCGCTTCTATTAAGGCACGTAAAAAGCCATTGAAAGAGCTGTCTAAAGTATCGAGAAACATGTGGAAAAAATACCGCCAGCTCCAGACTAAAGGTGAGCCAATGGAAAAATTAGTAATTGATATGCAGGCAGAACTCGAAGCCGCCGATCCATTCTTCAGGGATATAGAAATCTATGTGCACCCATTAAGAACAAAAAACTTTGCCCACCATATTGCGAGGCAATTCAGCTACAACTCTCGAACACCTTATGTTTTTGAAGTATACGAAGACTATCAACCGGGCTTTTTTTATAACAGGTTTATAGAACACAGCATGAAGGAGTGTCTTCAATAAGACTTAGCGCAGTAAAAGAGATATAAAAAAAAGGCCGCATGTGCGGCCTTTTATATTACTTGTTGATGTTTTTCTGTAGAGACAAATCCTAGAAATCCATCTTCGTTAACAGACCCTGAAACACCGTACTACCGTCGGCACCGGTAGCCACCAGGCCAGCCATACCATCGGCGAGCAGAGACTGAATATTTTGAAGTGGATCACCAGAGTTATTAAAGTTGCCGTTCAGGAAAAATCGCCCCGGGTTACTGGCACGCTGCACCAGGTTTGCGACAACCGCACCACCCGGAAAACCGTTTACTATAGCCGCTCCTGCCAGAGTGACATCATCGGTGTTCCAGGTAATTGAGTAGTCGCCGGTAGCTTCGTTAACCAATACAAAACCCTCTGCAGTTCCACCAGAAGCACTGGTCGCAGTTGTCCCGAATTTGAAAACATCGTTTGAAAGGATCTGCCTGCGCAGTTCACCATTGGGGAACTCATTATTTCTAACTGCCAGATAGAGGTTTCCAGACTCCAGGTTCTCTGCGAGGACATTCATTTGATCAGCTGAAAGCGCGCCGGGCACCTGCCACTTGGTTCGATCCGCATTTACGGCTTCCAACTCGATTCCAGGAAATCCGTTAGCACCCGGAGGACCAATCATTAGTGTTACTGCAGAAAGATCACCAGGATTTGTTGGTGCCGGCGTTGAACCGGCAGGCACAAAAACACAACCATCTACTGTGTTATTGGCAAAGTTAAAACTCAAATCAGACATTCCAACTTCGATAGAGTTGCTTTGCGGTAGCGTTTCATCAGCGAATACGTCACCGATAAATGAACCGTCGGCCTCGAGGATGGTACCGGTAGTACCTGTGTCTGTGCCGGTATCATCGCCTGCGCCTGTGTCAGTATCACCGCCCGCATCTGTGCCGGTATCACCGCCTGCGTCTGTACCAGTATCGCCACCAGCGTCTGTGCCAGTATCGCCACCAGCGTCTGTGCCAGTATCGCCACCGGCGTCTGTGCCTGTACCACCGCCGGCGTCAGTGCCTGTATCACCGCCGGCGTCTGTACCCGTATCACCTCCAGCGTCTGTACCTGTACCACCGCCGGCGCCTGTGCCTGTATTACCGCCAGTATCGCCACCGGTGTCTGTATCTGAATCACCCGTTCCAACGATCCCGCCGTCGGCGACATCACCAGTGCCTCCAACAGCTGCGTCACCGCTGCCTGAAGAATCGTCATCAGCCAACAGGGCTCCTGCGAGAACAACACCGCCAATTACACCAAGTGCAGTCGCGCCACTGCCACCAACACCTGCAAAGCCACCATTGGTGCTGCCTTCCTGCCCAACACAGGCCGAAAGAGCACTGGTGGCCACGATGACCGGCAATACTTTTCTAATCTGACTGGAAAGTCTCTTACGCTTCATTATAAACGCCCCATTTGAATTGTTAAGGTGACTTAAACGGTAAAGTATTTCCGTGAAAAGTCGAGTTCTGTCAAAGTTCAAAACAGCTTGATGTGCGCCGCCTGCAACCATAATCACTCATACATCGTGATGACTGCATAATATTAAGTTACACCGATGGCGCACGAACCCGCTCATTTAGCCTGCTCATTTAATTAGTCCCGACCTAATACTGCCGAGTGTTCTCGACAACCTTCCGGCCGATTTTCTACAATACTCTAAATCAGTACAAATCCATTCGAAAATACAGTAAAAAATTAAGTCAATGTAGTTACAAATCGCGAAGCTACCAATATGGGAGTCTCTCCGGAGATTTGACCACAGTAGAATGCCAATGCGACATGCGACCAACCGAGAAGGCGAATTAGCCAAATGATATTCCCGATACGTGATGAAAACCCGCAAATTCAGGTCCCCTACGTCACCTATGGGTTAATTGCGCTGAATACGATTGCCTGGTTGTTGCTACAGGGCTTCGGGGCAGAACCCGGCCTGAGTAATTCAGTGTGCGCATTCGGACTAATTCCTGCCGACCTCACGGGTGCTGAGTTCAGCAGCACACAGCAGATGTGCGAGATAGACGGGACACCCGATTGGCATACGCTTGTCAGTGCGATGTTCATGCACGGCAGCTGGATGCACCTCATTGGCAACATGTGGTTTCTATGGATTTTCGGCAACAACGTCGAAGATGCGATGGGCTCGCTGCGCTTTGCCGTGTTTTATCTATTAGCCGGACTTGCGGCATCCCTTGCACAGATACTCGCGGACGCAGGATCAGTGATACCAATGGTCGGGGCATCGGGTGCCATCGGTGGTGTGATGGGAGCATACATTGTTCTCTATCCGCGTGTTCATGTGCACATGTTTGTTATGTTTATTTTCCGTTCGTTTGCGGTACCTGCTTTCCTGATGCTCGGCTACTGGATAGTAGTGCAATTTATGGGGGTCTACTCATCTGCTGGTAACACCGGAGGCGGTGTTGCTTTTTGGGCGCATATCGGTGGTTTTGTCGCAGGGGCTATTTTAATTTTTGTGTTTAAGAATGAAACACTACTTGCACAACACCAGTACCGCGGCTGGAATCAAAAACGCCATAGTGACGCAACATGGCAAAAAGTGTCCACTAAAAATCAACGATGGCAGTAGCTATTTTACTATAAATACAGGCTTTTTTGTTTTAACTCCCAGCTACGGAGTTTACCGGCCACACTCATCTAATAAACTATGAGCACTTATGCTTGAAGCCTGGGCACTAATTTCTATCGCCGGCGCGTTCTTTCAGAACCTGCGCTCCGCCCTTCAGAAACATTTGAAGGGAAAGCTCTCAAATAGTGCAGCAGCCTACTCCAGATTTTTGTACGCTCTGCCTTTCGCACTGATTTATCTGCTTTGTCTGCAGCGCTTCGGTGGAAAAGAAATACCACAACTCAATGCTGTTTTTTTCCTCTATTGCGTTGCTGGCAGCATTGCACAAATACTATTTACAGTACTACTGCTGTGGATGTTTTCCTTTAAGAGTTTTGCTGTTGGCACCACTCTTTCTAAACTGGAAGTTGTGATAGTCGCAATACTCGGCGCACTGCTACTTCAAGACGGATTAAGTGTTACTGCAATAGTGGCAATATTGATTTGCTCGATCGGCGTTCTGGCACTGACAGCCGGGCAAACGGGTATTGTTTTACGCACGCTCCACAAGCAGTTGCTCAGTTATGATACTGCCGTTGGACTCGTGTGCGCATTCTTCCTGGGCGCCTCGGTAGTTTGTTTTCGCGCTGCATCACTGGCATTGCAGAACGACGATGTCCTGATGTCAGCTGCAATCACGCTTGCTGTCACTCTGACAATTCAAACGGTTGTTATGGGCATCTGGATCGGTTTGCGAGAACCGTCACAATGGCAAAAGCTGTTACAGCAGTGGCGCTGGGCAACACTGATTGGTGCAGCAGGAGTCATTACATCAATTTGCTGGTTCACCGCAATCACAATGCAGACCGCGAGCTTTGTTCGCGCAGTTGGAACCATTGAGTTGCTTTTCACCTACATCTTTTCAACAAGAATTTTTAAAGAAAAACTCTCTTCCTATGAACTGACCGGCATGATTCTGATTGTCGCCGGGATTGTCTTCCTGCTGGTTAAAGGCTAACCCACTGATCTAATTTTTCAATTTCGTAAGACACCTGCACATCGGCCGCATCGCTACTGTTTACCGCGTACATAACAAAATACGACATTTATTTGACGTTTTTGTATAAATCCAACAAAAATACAGTCCAAGGTGTAACCTTTTTATTTCGAAATGCCATTAATATCCGTACGATACGGGATGTCCGTGTGGTTATTCAGTCACTGTTTAAGTGAAACCATTTAATTTGTCATGACAATTGAATTTATTTTGTCATGACCCTATAGTTCTTTTGCGTCATGACGCTATGCAGTTTAACAACACGGCGATATGACGTAACTTTGCTGTGATTTCTAATCAGCTACTGCGCGATTAAGGGTAGTTCTCGCAGAAAAACAAAAATAATTGAAAAGGACTACCAAGTGCAAAAAGTTACAACGCCAGAATTCCAGACTCACTGGACCGAGGACACCGTTGATGTCCGGCACACTGTGATTATTGCCTTAATCATCCTGACCGGTGCTCTGCTGCGACTGTTCATGCTAACAAATCAGAGTCTTTGGTTTGATGAAGGCCAAAGTCTGCTGATGACAGATTCCGGGACTACCGCAGGCACCCTGCTCGAAATGGCTTCACACACCGGCGGCGACAAATATCAACCGCTGTATTTTATGTTGCTCGCTGAATGGCGCTCAATGGTTGGCGACAGTGAATTCGCTTTACGCGTACTTTCCGTTTTGCCCGGTGTGATCGCATTGTTCTTTATGTATGCAACTGTTGCCTGCATTTACGGTAGCCGTCACGCGATCTGGTCGACAACGTATCTCACCGTTAGCGCTTTCTGGATTAGCTATAGCCAGGAGGTACGCCCTTACGCAATGTTGTTCGCTCTGGGTGCAATGCAATTATTTGTACTGAGTCCAATGCTATCAGGCAAACACCGGCCAACAAAAGCCAGAGTGTTGTTGTTCAGTCTAATCACCGGTCTTTGTTGCTTCGCCAGCATTCTGCTGGCTGTGCTGACAGCTGCACTGGCAATATCTCATTTGATTGTTACTTCAAAAAAGAGTGAGTGGCTGTACTGTTGGGTACCTGCATCACTAGCTTGTACACCTGCAATGCTCTATCTGCTCGGTACACCGGCTGTAGGCGATCTGGCTATCGACTCAACCAATGGCCTGGGACTACCGCTGTATAAAAACAGCCTGTTCGCTCTTTACAGCATTTTGGTCGGCCACACCTATGGCCCACCACTCGATGCACTGCGAGGCAATGGCATGAGCGGACTATTGAGTTATAAGTTCGAACTGATTCTGTTGTTTACCGCAGCCATTGCGTTAATTGGCGGTTTTATAAAGTCACAAACTGCAGGCAGGTTTACTTCTAATCACAAAGCGTCAGCCTCCTTTAGCAGAGCAAACACGTTCTTCATAAGCGTTATGCTAATCAGTTTTATACTGGCGATTTTGGTGGCAAAGGTGTCTGCGATTAACTGGATGCCGCGGCACTCTTTTTACCTGTCGATTCCATTGGCGGTATTGCTGCCTCTTGCTTTCAGCATGGCACCAGGTAGCACCGGCATGTCCAGATTGATCAACAACACAGCGAAGGCGGGGTTCGTTGCTGTTCTGGGTATGAATATTTTCGCCAGCTACAATTACTTCTACAAGAGCGAATACTGGCGCGATGATTATCGCTCTGCAGCAAGCTACCTCGCTACCCAGCCACATGAGCTGGACAGTTCCATTATGCTTTGGGGCCACCCTCGTTTACTCTCATATTACGGCGATACAACGACCAAGGATCGCTGGCAGATAAATCCACGGCCGGTGAGCAACGTCATGGATGATGTTCGAAGTGAAACAGGTAATGTTTTTGTCGCGATAAACAGAGAGTTTACCTGGGCCAGGAGTTTGTCCCAACAGACTGACTTACAAAGCCAGGTAGCCGAAAATTATGACCTGGTGTCGGTAAAGAGATACGTAAATTTCAATATCTACGAGTTCTCTCACGTCTCTAACGGCGTTAAAGAAACGACGCAAGCATCTAGCGCAGAAGCCCAGTCAGTATCAATGTAATCGAGTGTTAACCGATGACTATCAACTCACACTGAAGTTCGTCTCCCCTCTTCACAATTCGGCCACTATTCGAAACCGGACGAAATTTTCACTCCTGAGTGATGATGGCGACAGCTATACCTTTTTAATTACTCATGTCGCCTATTTGTAGCTGCCAACCGCTGCAGTAGTGGTTATACTGCTGGTCAATCTCGCAGATTATTTCAGCATTAATGCATGTCAATCCGTCTGTAGAACTAACAGAATTTCCACCAGTCACTGAAGCCGCGAACTGGATTGCAGATCGTGTCTTTCCGAAAGAACTGCCACTGATAAATGTTTCGCAGGCAGTCCCCGGTTACGCTACCAGTGATGAGGTGCTCGATCACATGTCGCAAGCGCTGCGTGAGCCAGCAGTCAGCAAATATGGCCATGTACTCGGATTGCCGCCGCTGCGTGAAGCGTATGCAGAGTACCTTGCTGGTGACTCAGATCATATCAGTGAAGCTAATATTGCAATCACTGCCGGATGCAATCAGGCGTTTCATGTCGCGCTGACCGCACTCGTACAGCCCGGTGATCAGGTTTTACTGCCAACGCCATGGTATTTCAATCATAAAATGTCACTGGATATGCTGGGCATAGAAACAGTATCGCTTGCGTGTGAAACAGAGAATCAACTGATACCGAACGCCGATGACGCAGAAAAACTAATTACCGGTAAAACCCGTGCAATCGTTTTGGTTACGCCAAACAATCCAACAGGTCAGGAATACCCGCCCGCTACAATCGACGCGTTTTATCAGTTGTGCAAGACGCGCGGAATTACATTAATCCTTGATGAAACCTATCGCGACTTCAGGCAAGACACCTCTATAGCCGCGCACTCTGTATTTAACGATCCTGACTGGGCACAAACCGCAATACATCTCTACAGCTTTTCTAAAGCCTACGCGCTGGCAGGATACCGTGTAGGTTCAATAACAGCTGCCGAAGAGTTTCTGGTAGAGGTCACCAAGGTACTCGACTGCGTATCAATCTGTGCGCCGCAGCTGTCACAAAAAGCTGCACTGTTTGCACTACAACACGCACAGAACTGGAAGCAGGAAAAATGCACCCAGATGCAGCAGCGCGCCGGTGCCTTCGGCAACGCTCTTAAACACAATGATCATGGTTACCAGATCACTGCGATGGGGGCATACTTCGCGTATCTTGAGCATCCATACAACCTGCCTGCCCGACAGCTCGCCCGATATCTCTCTGATGAAGCCAATCTGCTCGCGCTTCCCGGCGAAATGTTTGGACCACAACAAGGGAAGCACCTGAGAGTGGCATTTGCCAACGTCTCGCTCGATGTAATGCCGGAAATTGCACGGCGTTTAGCGGCATTTCGCCCGTAGAGCTGTGACGTCTGCATCAGCAAAGCTCATCATATTGCGACCATTTCTTGCCGAATTTACAGATTATTTCAATTAAAACAATAAATTAGCAAGTTGACTTGGCTATACTTGCTGTGTCCTCGAAACAAGCCATCAGAGCTTCTGGATGGACAGTGGAATCTCATAACCAGCCGGTGTTTACCAGCCAGTTAATTCCCAGCCAGTAAATTCATAGTTCAGGAGTTAACGCTCCTTACAAAAATAGGAAATCAATATGCTAGGTTCTATCATCTCAGCAGTACTCGGTGGCGGTGGCGGTCTTCTGGGCGGCAACTTGCTTGGCAGCCTCACAGGGCTTGGAGCTGAGGGCAGCACAGGTAACATCGTTAGTGCAATTTCTGGTTTGATTGGTGGTGGTGCAATCGGGGGACTCATGGGTCGCGGCAGCGATGCAGCAGCAGCAGGCGCGGCAGCAGCAAGCGGTTCAATCAACCCCAAGCAAATCATCGGTGGATTGCTCGGTGGTGCAGGTGCAGGTGCAATTGGCAACGGCATAATGGGCTTGCTGACCAGCGGTGCAGCCGGATAAGCCTTTATAGTAGTATGCAATACAAAGAAAACGCGGCAATGCCGCGTTTTTTTTTCGCCTTCATTTTTCCGTCAATTCTTTACGGGTCGCTCTTCCATCAACCCCGCCAGGCACTCACGGGTGGTACGTGCACTTCAACACCGTCCCCCTTGCCAATTTTACCTTGCCGTTCAACCCACGCAGTAACACCACGAATTCCTACTGCACTTTTAACAAATAGCTTACCTGCACCTGGATGGTGTTTTTCAATTATTTCAGCTGGATACTTACATGGTTCATTTTCAACATCGATAACCAGACAAGCACCGCTACTGAAAAGCAGACGTGTAGCAGGCGGTATTTTAGTGAAGTCAGGTATACCGGATAAGCAAAGGTTTGCACCAAGCCACTCAGGTTCAATAGATGCCAGACCCATTGCGTTAGCTATTTCTTGCAGCTCCTCTATGGATACAATAGATACCTGGCGAGTATTTCTAATTATTGTACCAACTTCGTACTGCCTCTTGACTCGAACACAAGACTTACGAGTCAACCCGGTGTGCGAATCACCGTCAAAGCCACTGAAAGATACATCAACTGAATCTCTCGCAACGGTCGTTATATTGTCATTCTCATTGGTATGTATACACAGCGAAGATACAACACCCCTGCATCCTGAATCAGTTATGACTGCCATACACTACTCCAACTCTACAAAAACCTATAAACGGCAACTTCTATAATCCGCAAAGGCTGTAAACGGCAAAGACTGCAAATGGCCGAAATGTCTGAATTACTGTGTCTTGCTGTAAGGTACGCGAAAATTAATCGTTACCTGCGGATCAACAAATTCGTCCTGTCCATCATCTCCAATGCCGAAATCTCTGCGATCAATAACGAACTCGCCTCGCCCGACACCATCTTCCAATGAAATGACGAACTCCAACGGCCGAGCTACACCTCTGATAGTAATTTCCCCGTAAACTCTGTAAGCGCTGTTTTCCATCGCTTCAAAATTTGAAGAGTTAAAGGTAGCGTCAGGATATTCATCTGAAGCAAACCAGTCCGCTGAAACAATTGTGCCGTCTATTTGTGAATCTCCGGTACTCACAGTAGCTGTTGCAACAGTTGCCGAAAGTGTAGAACGACCAGGATTTTCCTCATTCATCAATAGATCAATCGAGACCTCACCAAATTCGCCAATCAGTGGTTCTCCACTCTGAATCGCCGCAAAGCCCACACCTGGAGAAACACTCACAGCAGCAGAGTCAGCACCAGCGCTACCGGACTCGACAACAGAAATGCCGTCATCCCTGACAACAGATTCAGCCCGGTACTGCGAATTGTACAAAAACAATCCTAATGCTGCAGCCAGAAGACCACCCACCAGGATGCCATGATTTAAATCATGCGCATCACGGTGGCTGTCAGACATCCACATTCGCAACAACAAACGATCTCGCTGCACGATCTGATGAAAAAAGGCCGCACATGTATGCAGCAATACAAGCAATAAAAGTGTATTCGCCAGCCACATGTGCAACTGCCCGGCCTGCACTGACAGCGATTCTTTTTCCTGCAAAGACGATAAAAAAGAAATGTGCGGCCATGGAATGGCACCAAACAACAGCGTTTCAAGATTTAGCGGAGAAACAGACACAAACACCCAGCCACTTAAAGGTATAACAACCATCAGCAGGTACAGTAAAATGTGTGTTGCGTGCGATGCTACGCTTTCAAAGCGCGGCGTGTTTGCTGGTAAAGCGGGTGGCTTGTGTGTAACTCGCCACAGTACCCTAGCTGCAGCCAGAAACAATACCGTAATGCCAAACGACTTATGCCATTGCGTTAACGTAAAACGCAACGGATCGGTCTCCTCCAGATGGGTCATGTATTTTCCCATCGCTAACAGACCGATCAAAAAAAACGCGATCAGCCAGTGCAGGCTGATCGCGACAGAGTTGTAGCGCTTAATTTCTTGCACGAACTATTTGCGGCTACTCTGCTGCAAACAGTTCCGCTTGAATCTCGAGCTTCACTTCATCACTGACAAAAGGAGCATTCGCGCCCAGATCCCAGTCAGAGCGTTTCAAACCACCAACAGCACTGATGCCTACCACCGGCTTTTTACTTCTTGGGTGTAGCATTGCAGCATTGACTGTTACTTTCAGGACAACAGGCTTTGAAACCTCTTTAATCGTCAGGTTGCCTGTCAGATCGTATGTTCCATCAGCATTAGCAGCCAGCTCAGAGCTGTCAAAAGTGATTGTCGGATTGTTTGCCGAATCGAACCACTTTGCACCAGTGATGTGCTCATGCCAGATTTCTGAACCCGTATCAACACTGTCTGTCACAATTTCTACGTTGACTTTGGTATTGGTCGGATCAGCAGTATCGAGATCCATTGCCATTTTAAATTCATCAAACTGCAATACCGGGTTAGATAATCCCAGGTGGTTATACTGAAAGTTAATATAGGCGTGCGTCGGATCGACAAAATACTTACCTGACGGAACCGCAGTAAGATCTGCGGCCGCAGCGGAACCCGCAAACAGTGCGGAAGACAGGAGCAAAGTAGAGAATTTCATTTATAGATACCTGTAGTAAGATGATAAAGCGAACCTTCGACCTTGAATTGTTGCCAACGTTCATTGTCGCGGTTCATTGCAAGAGATCTGCTACGCTCGATTATGACGTACCTTAAGCCCGCGGTTCAACCGTCAGTTTCGGTGCTCAAAACAACTTTCACATGACATAGCTCCGATCAATATGACAGGTAAACGCACCGTGCCATTTTGTAGATTTGTCAACAATTAAGG
>CAZYRP010000028.1:0-37812 GCA_964649465.1 uncultured Granulosicoccaceae bacterium
AATATCCCATTCATCCTCGCCCCAGAAGTCATCGACCAGCAAAAATCCGCCTCGATCAATATACTCCCTTAAAAGCGCCGCCTCTGAATCACTTAAGTGCCATTGCCCGACCTCTACTGCATAGAGCCACGGATATTCGAAGATTCTTTCGTCATCCAGTGTTATCAGTCGCCCACCTTGCCCGTCATAACTAACCACTTGACCATCAACCCGCGTGAGTCGATTGATTCCCTGCATCAGGTGGTGCTCAGCATCGGCATAATCGGTACTCCAGGCACCACCACCGCCATACATCGCGCGACGACTGCCGGCAGCGTTCTTATAAACAAGCCGCGCAAAATGAAACTCAGATGTAGGCAGACCTTCTACGCGGAAATCCGCAGATTGAGCATTGGCAACGCTGAGTGATGTAAGCATTAAAAACCCCGCACACATTACCCCGACCAGCCCTGCCGGAGCCTGTAAATTCAGTCTGCCTTTCGCTGCTATCACTTTGAAGAAAAGCAGCCAGTGAAAACTGCAGAAGTATCCGCGTGTCCCCTGGTTTAAAACTGAATTTTCGAAAGCTTGCGCATCCATGGTTTCCTTTTTATAGGCAAATCCGCACCGAGTCAAAACTGTTGGCATTATCGACGTACGAATTTCGGGGAACAAACGGCGGTACTCAAAGTCTCACTACCCTCAGCCGTGCTTATCTTTTGGCGATTTTAAGCCTCAGATCGTGATTTCCAGGGGCAATTTAGTTAAGCTGTGCGCTGCAACACCGTACGTCACACTGCGGGACCTCCTCGCACTCCTGCCACACCAGAACACTTCATTCAGACAGACAGACTATATGACCCGCAGCAAAGCTTCCTTGTCAGCCGTTTTTTCCACCCTTCTGCTTTTCAGCATTCTATCTTTTTCCACCCATGTTGAGGCCGATGACCCGGCAACACTGGTATTTTCAGCTATCCCCGATCAGGATGAGTCGCGATTAAAAGCACGCTTCTCGAAGGTTGCAGAATATTTGACCAAAGAGCTCGGTGTACCAGTCCGGTACGTACCGGTTAAATCCTACGCTGCGGCCGTGACCAGTTTTCGAAACAACCAACTGCAACTCGCCTGGTTTGGCGGATTGTCAGGTGTTCGGGCACGATCACTGACACCTGGTTCAGAAGCTATAGCACAGGGCGATGAAGATCCGGAGTTTCATACCTATCTTATTGCGCATGAGAGCACCGGACTCACTCGCAATGATTCTTTTCCAAAAGAAATAGCAGGCAGGAGTTTTACATTCGGCTCTAAAGGCTCGACTTCAGGCAGACTGATGCCTGAATACTATATTCGCGAAAGTCTCGGCAAAGGACCGGAAGAGTCGTTTAAAGTCGTTGGTTTCAGCGGTAACCATTCACGTACAGTCGCACTGGTCGAGAGCGGTGCTTACGAAGTTGGTGCTGTTAATTTTAAAGTCTGGGACAAACTGGTTGAAGAAAACAAAGTCAACACCAGTAAAGTTTCAGTGATTTGGAAAACACCACCATACCCGGACTACCAGTGGACACTACGTGGTGATGTCGATACGGTATGGGGCGAAGGTTTTGGCAACAAAATCAAGCAAGCTTTGTTAGCAATGGATGATCCCGAATTGCTTGCGGCGTTTCCACGCTCGGGTTTTATTGCAGCGAGCAATGATGATTATCTGGCAATTGAAGAAACCGCCAAAGCACTCGGATTGTTGGAATAAGCGCTAATAGATGGTGTCGACGGAGGCGGTTATATCGCTGCAAAATGCAGCGGTTAGTTACGACAACAGTTTTTCGCTGGCCGCCACCTCTTTAACGGTACATCGTGGTGAGAAAGTCGCCATAGTTGGTAGAAGTGGTGCCGGTAAATCCACGCTGCTGCGCCTGCTCTATGAAAAGCACCCTGATCGTGCAGCACTGGTACCGCAGGATGATGGCCTGGTCGAAACACTGTCTGTGTTTCATAATGTCTATATGGGCCAACTGGCACAACACGCATCCTGGTATAACTTATCAAACCTCATTCGACCGTTTTCAAAGCGCGTCGCTGAGGTTCAGTCTGTCCTGCAACTCCTTTCCCTGACAGATAAATGCTTTACGCCTGTCGCTTCACTGTCAGGCGGTCAAAGGCAACGAACCGCCGTGGCACGCAGCATGTATCAGGGTGGCGACGTACTTCTGGCCGATGAGCCCGTCTCTGCGGTAGATGAAATACAGTCAGAGCAAATCCTGTTACTTTTATCGCAGCACTTCTCAACAGTCATTGTGGCCTTGCATGATACCGAACTGGCATTGAATTGTTGCGACCGAATAATTGGACTAAAGGCAGGAGTAATCACGCTGGACGATTCACCTGAGAATTTGTCCGCCGCTGGATTGCAGCAGCTCTACGTTGACTAGCCAAAACATAACGGTTGAAGGCTATCAGCGCTCCGCGCGCTGGACAGTTAGCTGGATTTTTTTCGCCTCCGCTTTGATCTGTCTGTGGTTCGCAGATATCAGTATCAGCAGCCTTGATCCATGGGCCGAGTTAGGTCGCATGGTCAATGGCCTACTCACACCTTCATTATCCGGTCAGTATGAAATTGTT
This sequence comes from uncultured Granulosicoccaceae bacterium, assembly GCA_964649465.1. Classification (GTDB taxonomy): domain Bacteria; phylum Pseudomonadota; class Gammaproteobacteria; order Granulosicoccales; family Granulosicoccaceae. The sequence goes on from CAZYRP010000028.1 coordinate 2,596, forward strand.
GATGCCTTGCTACAAACAGTTGCTTTTGCCATGCTGGGTGTGGCTTTTGGTGCTGTTTTCGGTTTTGCTCTGGCATTGGTATTTCACTGGCGAATTGTCCGCGTAATTTGTGCACTGCTGCGCTCGATTCACGAAATATTCTGGGCACTGTTTTTTTTACAGATATTCGGACTACATCCGTTGACCGGACTGCTGGCCCTTGGCATTCCCTATGCTGCGACTTTCGCCAAGATTTACTCGGAGATTCTTGACGAAGAAAACTCCAAAGCGCTACAAACAATCCACCCGAATACCGGCAGCGTATCGGTGTTTTTCTACGCACGTCTTCCGGATCTGTGGCACCAGTTTACAACCTACACCGCCTACAGGCTGGAGTGCGGATTAAGGGCCAGCGCTGTATTGGGGTTTATTGGCTTGCCAACGCTGGGTTACAGTTTAAGCACAGTATTTTTAGAGGGACAATACTCGCAGGTATTTGCCATATTGATTTTATTTTATGTACTTATAGCTTCCATGCGTTATTGGCTAAGACCAGCTCTTTTACCCGCTTATCTTATCCTGGCACCATTTATAGTCGCTAATGACAGTACAATTTCTCTACAGAATGTACAGCGATTTTTTACCGAAGATATAATCCCCACACCGATACTCCGCGGCGAATCCAGCAGCTCAATTATAGAGTGGTTTGCGACACTGCTCGCCAATCAAGCCTGGCCGGGAATTATAAACACACTGGTTCTTAGTCAGATTGCATTGGTCGGAACAGGCATCATCGCATTAGCTATCTTCCCACTGATTTCAAAACAGTTTCTCGGGCCAGTCGGACGCGCAGTCGGTCACGGCATTCTTGTTGTACTTCGTTCAACGCCCGAATATATGCTGGCTTTTTTCCTGCTACTGTTGTGGGGGCCATCGATGTTACCCGCCATTGTCGCACTGGCTTTGCACAACGGCGCTGTAATCGCCCACCTTATAGGACGATTCAGCAACCACCTCACGCACAGGCAGGATGCACCAACTGGCATAAACGCTTACGGATATGAAGTTCTACCACGAGTGTATGGGCAGTTTTTGGTGTTACTGTTTTATCGTTGGGAAGTTATATTCCGCGAAACCGCTATTCTTGGGATTCTGGGAATAGCAACACTGGGGTTTTATATAGATAGCGCGATACAGGATATTCGATTTGATCGTGCACTGGTGCTTATTGTAATTACCGGACTAATCAATCTGCTGATTGATGCCGCTTCAAGACACATCAGATCGCGCTTGAGACTAAACACAAACTTAAAGGTCACCTGAGTCCCTCCAGCTCCGGTCATTTGGGAACCACTGTTTAACAATTCTGCCCGTCTAATTTACCTGTAGTCATCGGATACACAGGCAAGCTCCTGAAGTTAAGAAGTGTTTTGTGCAGTACTTTCACCTAACAGAATATAAAACGATTAACGCGGCAGATAACGACCGACACCTGGACTCAGCAGACAAACGAAATAATATGACAGTCCTGATGTTCGCTCTGCCTAATCTTCTCCTAATCTTTTATTGAGGCTTATTCAACAGCATCAAGTTGTGCCGATATGCGAACCACTTTCTCGCCGTTGCGGAGTCTTTGAAAATCCAGCGTCAGACCATTATCGCTGAGTGATCTTTTGTATTCGTGCATCTCGTAACCACCACTATCAACAATATACAGTGCCCTGACCGTCAGGGTGTTTCCGTCAATACCTGCCCACACATAGGGATCAGCATCGATACCGACAGGGTCAAACGGAACCGTTTGGCCGAATACGTTAGTCCGCATGGCAGAAGCGAAAATCCCGGGTCGCTCTGCCGGATAAAAATTGATCGACAGATCAGTTATTTTTTTTTCGCGTCCGGCACGATGAATAATAGTGGTCCACTCCACCGTAAAGCCCTTTTCCTCCCATGGCTTTATTACAACCTCAAGCTCACGCTCAGACAATTCACCTGCGAGTACCGATTCAGCACTGCCCTTAAAGGCCCCATAAAACTCAGACCACTGGTTGTTCCGGGCAACCTCTTCAACGTCTCCCTTACAAGCCGCCAAAGCAATACAAAAAACAGAAATAATAATACTTTTATTTTTTCCAGCAATACGCATAGTTAGCTTCCTTGAGAATTCAATCGCTGTTTCCGTTATTTCAAAAAAAAATTAAGTGGGATCGCCGCTGTTGGTAAACGCGAGTGATTTTTCCTCGCTTTGTAGAAACACTAAACCACTGATCGACCACCGTATACCTGTAATATGACCGCGCTAATAATTCAGCGTTCTTTTAATAAGGACACATTGTCAATACACCACGTGGTTTCCTGTCCTCGCAACACACGAAAGCCAATCGCTCCCGTGACTGTTTCACCAAGATGCTGATACGAAATAATCTTTCGATCCCAAACCTGATTTACTGATAAATGCTGATCGATGATTGCGGCACCTACTCCAGGAGTTGTTAGCGTAAAAGATGCAATCGTTTCGCGATCAGCTCGAATATCAAATTCAAAAGAATAGCGGCCAGGCCCCACAGCAAAAAATTCACCGTAGTAGTACAAATCATCGAAAATCTCGATATTAGTTTGCGGTAAACGACCACAGAGATCCTGACCTGTTGCCGTTAGCACTGATTGTGAGGTACCCCAGGGCGCTACACCGGCACTAAAATCACCGTTAATAACGAAGTCATCGGCGTTTGCGTAATCAAACAGGTAATTTGGCTGTGGAATCGTTGTATCAAATGTTGCTTCGCGTGCAGTTAACCCGGTCGATGTTACTCCGGCATTAACACCTGTATTAACTGGCTCGGAAGGTGTTGCTACAACCTGAGTACTGTCGGCTGCTGGAACATCTGTTTGTCCGCTATTTAAGCATGACTCAATTGCAGACCATACACAGTTACCCTCAGCCCTCTCACGGAGGTTACTGTCTCCGTCGTTGTCATAATCATATTGATTACTTTCGTGTGGCGCTGTGATCGTTGTGAATCCGTCTGCGAAAAAAGACTGAACCTGATCGCTTATTTCCACTTCAAATCCGTTTAACAACTCGATCCACTTGATTTCGATTCTGTTGTTTGCATCTAAAACCACACCCGTCACGCCAGCCTGCAACAGTGTTTGCCCGGGTGACACTATAAATGATTGCACTGGATCGGCATTGATAGTGATATCAGCGCGTAATGTGCTGTTCTCAAGTGCCAAAATTTGTCTATCAGCCAATGGCTTACTGAGTGTGATATTTGTCTGAGGCTCATTATCTGAACTCGAGCAAGCAAAAACCGCACACGAGAGACTTACAATAGAAAACAATCTTTTTGTATTTATATTCATGACGCTCTACTTCAAAAGCCTCATTGAGGCGGGGTAATATTTATATTGTATACTTCACCGTTATTCTCGCCGCCACCAGAATCGGAACCAGACAACAAAACCCCACCAACAACAATAGCTGCAGCCACACCACCCACTATTTTCCATGTACTGCTTTTATTTTTGTCGAGCCTGACCGAAAGCACCTGCCGATCTTGCTGAAGACGTGTTGTCGACGTGTAGGTTTTGTGCCCTCTTGCTGTAACCCTGACCATCACCGGTGTATCCAGAGGCAAAACCGACTGTTCCCCGCAATTCCACGAAGTCCATCCGTCGATGCGATAACACACTTCAGCATCCAGCGGTTTTGCATCAACCATTAGGGTTCCAAATTCCTGCGACGTTACATTGCTCGTTACAGACTCACACTCGATGATGCAATGATTACCTCTCAACTTGGATTCCTGAATAGGAAACTGCTGTCCAAGTGTGTCCTCATAGACCTCTTCCGTTACTCCTTTGTAGAAAAGTTCTATCGGTGTTGATGCTGCTGTATCCAGGCTGCTCAATACCGCTTTAGCAAAAGGGCTATTCCCTTCGGGGTCATCACCGTCTAAAGCCAGTTTGCCGTATTCAGTGCTAAAACCGACAAACGAACCTCTCGGTTGCCTTGAGGTGTCTAAGCTTGTTAACCCTGACAAGTTGATAGAGCGTGTGCTTGTCTCCACAGGTGCATCACGGCAGGCATCAAAGAAAAATACATTTACTCCGCTCGGGTTGCGATCCTCAACTCTTTCCAGCACGCTTTGCAATGAAATAGATCGATCCCTGATATCGCTGTCAGATCGGAGTCTGACACCTGCCGGCAATATTGGAATCAAATAATTGTTTCCTCGAGAAGCTGCTCCATGACCGGCGTAATAGATAAGTGTGGATGACCCATCTTCTACAGAATTCACGAACGATTCAATTTCATCGTTAAAAGCATCGAGCTCCAGATTAAGCAATGCGCCTCCGCCGTGAATCTTGTATCCCATGGCAGATAGCTTTGTCGCTATTGCTGTTGAGTCATTAAATGGCGTTGCCAGCCCGTACCCGGCCCGGTATTCACTGTTCCCGATTACCAGAGCATGTCTGGACTCTGCATGTGACACCGGGGACACTGCTAAAACACAAAGAGCCGCGAGCAGAATACCGATACGGCCGGTCAGATGAAGCCAAAAACTATTTGTTCGCATTAATATCTTTCTGCGTGAACTCGCAACCAGAGCGTACACCACGCTGTTTCCTAAGCCAAACTTGCGTCCCGCAACGTTGTACCAGTACACAAAACAACCTCCCTGGCGACCAACATCCTGTCGTCCAGCCCAACACTTTATACAACTCACAAATAACACCACTTAATACTACTCTGAACTGCCGGGCTCTCAATTGTTTCAAATAGTCAAAAATTTCTTGTAAGTGCTTGTTAATCACCCTTTCCTGCGTCAAAGGTCATTCCCGGCTACTTTTATCAATCGGCAGAATTTGAGCTCAAATTCCGACACCGCACATATAAATACTGAAGGTGCATCGCCTCTGGTTATGTAGAATTACGCTACTGCGAGGAATTAAGAACTAGTTTAGTGACACAGGAACAACACCACATTCATCCTGAGCCTCCGGATACTGTCAGTGACGATCTGATCCAGGTCATTACTGACGAGCGCAGAACGCAATTAGACCGTGAATTCGCGACCAAAAAGCTCTTCGACCTCCATTCAGAGTGGGTCAGCCGGCAGATAGAAAAATCGATCTACAACCCCGACGATGTGCAAGATATTGCCCAAAATGTCTGGATGTACATCCTAAAGCCCGGAAAACTCTCAGAATCCTACAAAAATAAAGCTGGAAAATTCCGAGCTTTTCTTCGTAATCCGATCCGATGGGCAATTTTGAAACATATAGACAAAATCCCGATTAATAGCAGTGAAGATGGTCAGATAGTCGCAACGACTTTTCTGGACATCGACCAAATGGACGAATCAATACTACAAAGCAGCGTGAATGCCTGGGTTGTTGACGAAGTGATCGAGAATATTATCAAACCGAATTTAAGCGCAGTGGACCTGAAGCCACGCACGATATTCGTTGCCAACGAATACGCAACAATTTTTGACAATGTTCCTGCTGTCTCAGAAGTTGCCGGCATCAACGGTATTACTAACACCGCCGCCAGTGAGCTGCTTTCCACGGCTTCCGGTAAAAAACCAGCCGACTGCTCATTACACCAGCTTTCTGTCTATATGCCAGTCGAATACACCAATCTGGTCGATGCTGACCAGGTAGCCAATCCAAGTGGAGCCTATCTGGCAAATCTGATGGGCTTTACCGACGCTGTTTTTAGAAAACAACTGCATGTCGCTCGAAAATACCTGATTGATATTGTGCAGAAACAAATCGACATCAGTGGAGGCAACTAACATGGACAGAGACGAATTTAACGCTGAGATACTAAGAATTGCTAGAGCGAACAGAAAGCCCCTCACCGACAAACATAAGCAGGACCTGCAGGATTCAGTCTACGCGCATATAAAAACTCTGTTCCCCGCAGACCATAACCCGGTGTCCACGCCGTCAATGTCCAATGCTTCTACTGTCACTAAAAAGAAGCCGCCTTATCATAAATTAAAAGAATTCTTTGCCAACCTCTTCGCATCTGCATCAGTGCCACAATACACAATGGCTGCAATCTCTGTTATCGGTGTCGGCATACTTGTTTTTTTGCTTTCCAGCAATAACCAACAAACGTTATTAAAAATTCCGTCTTCTCTTACCGTCGCGGGATTAGATGCACACGTATCACATCTTACAGCCAGCACCCGAACAATAGCACCACAGACTATTTCTGAGCGCAGAAAGTACTATCTGGCCGGAATAACCAGCGCTGGTATTGATGTAATCGCAAACCCTGATACACAGTCATCGAAAGACCTGGCAGCTCTTTACTACAGTACTACTACAGGCAAGGATGCAACTGAAACCGTACAAAGCTACGACTTGCTGGCAAAAGATGTCAATTCTTACAAAGATAGTGAACTTGCCAATGTATGGCTCACTGAAGGATATCTGGTTGAAATTCTCTACTTATCAGCCCTGCGTACGCTAAACGGTATGGAAACAGATATTCTGCGTAATGCACTTAGCTTTTATCAGCAAAACACCTTATTAGACGATGCTGCAAAAGAAATTGAGACTATCCCTGAGCAATATCTATCTAATCAACAAACCCTGTTGAATACAGATAGCTCCGGTATCAATACTCCCGGCCAGGTTCAATCGATCGTCGATGCTACTCAGCTAATGCATGTGATACTACGGTAGTAAATATGTCTAAACTTTCTTTTATTTTTGTTTACTTACTATCTTTATGCCTGTTCAATACCGCATATGCCTCCATCCAGTGCGCCACAAGCAAATGCTATATAGACGTTTATAAAAGTGTAGAGCCCTCGACGTTACCGCAAATACACAGAGTAAACCAGATACATGCAAAGCTCACTCAAACCATAGGTTCGCAAAGAGCAATATTATCGAAGTTAGTTGTAATCAACTCAAATGGTCATCCGTGGGCTGCAGCACTTTCCGACAACTCAATTATCATAACTAAAGGCGCCATCCAATCAATGTATGAAGGTGTCAGTGAGACGCTGGGTGATGCAAGAATAGCATTTGTCATTGGTCACGAGTTATCTCATCTGGTGACAGACGATCTTTTTCACCACAAAGCTTTCGTCATTAACAACTCACCAAATACCAAACAGAGCTATCTACGAGCTCGTCCGGAGGAAGAATACCGAGCAGATCTCAGAGGCTATACCGTAGCGTCCATTGCAGGATACCGAACCGATCTGCTGATTGGCGGTAATCATGACTTTTTTCAAAATTGGCTTTCGCAAATTACACCCACGACAAACACCAATACTCACCCGAATAACGAATCAAGACGGCAATTTATCCAAACTGGATTTAAAAATATTCTTGATCAAATACCCTACTATCATTTTGCCGTTGTACTTGCCCATTTCGGCCACTACACAGATGCTCAATATCTGCTGGAAGACAATCTTAATCTTGTTGAAACCGAGCAAGCGTACAGCAACCTTGGATATGTTCACATACAGCTTGCGCGAAAACTGATGCCCCTTGATATGGCATACAAATACTGGATTCCCACGCTGCTTGAGCAATCTACATCACTGGCTAAACGCAAAAAAAGAAGCCTGTTTGATACCGAATTACCCACCGAAGCATTAGAGCATTTGAACAGAGCTGAAACTATGCTGCTTAAAGCAATCAGTATGAACAGCGATAATTTAACCAGTTACATCAACCTCGCAGCCGTATATCTTTATATGCCAAACAAGGTACACAAAGCCTACGCAGCTATTGAGGATGCAAGGCTCACAACACTGGGATCTGTACCTGATGTACGAAAACAACTTGAGAGCATTTATCAGCTTATTCGCGTTCAAGACAAAATCGACGGAGGTGACAGATGGCCCAAAGCACGTGACACATTAACCGCTTTTGCTGAGGCTCCCAATCCTGCGCCTAATCTTTTGTATAACCTCGGTCGAATGCTGGATGCCAGAGGACGCGACGACACAGCTACACGCTATTGGCAAATGCTACACACACGCCTTTCTTCGTTACCTCCAGCATACCAGGAACAGATATGTTTTCGTTTACAAAGGGACTGTCCGATAGAGGATCACGATTCACCCTGGTTTGATGATGATTTGCCACTTGGAAAAGATATTCGCTATCCGGAGGTCACCAGGTATTTATCAAAAAACTGGAATGGTCCTGTAACACCTGCCAAGATACTTCCGAACCTCAAAGCCCAGGTATTTTCTACTAACGAAAGCAACCAGCTGCTCGCGCTGGACAATCACCTGGAAATGATTATTGTGAGAGATATACCTAAACACTATGCCGACATCCCCAGCCTCAACAACCTATATGGCGAACCTTACGTATACCTGCCGATGCGAGATGGCCATTTACTCTCTTACCGATCCGGTTGGGCTGCATTTGTTAACTCAAAGAAAGAAGTATCAGAGCTGTGGATAACAAAGCTGGATTAGTAAACACCCAACAACTATCGATGTAATTGTGGGATAAAAATACGGTTGATAACTAATGGACCGTATAGTTCAGCAGTAGCCTGACCAGGACTATAGCCCCTGTTCTAATGATAGTATCAGTGGATCGAGTTTATAATCGACCCCATTTTTTAACAATAATGTCGTTAACTTCGAACTGCCAGAACGACCGGAGTCTGACCCATTGCTGTAATATCGAAAATCAGGACGTATGTCTGCTATAGAGTATAGCGTCCGACAGCTACACCCTGCATTTAGGTGTCATTCCTATAGATCGATTCAAAGGAAGTGGGCAGTCTGCATTTGTGATGGCAATATCAGTTGCCAACAACAATTTGTTTTCAGCTGTTGCCTCATCCGCAGTGCTGTTAATGTCCTGCACAGAGTTTGCGGTGCGACCGACGCTGTGTTTCCAGAGTCACTTAACTCGAGATTCTGGGTTGTGCCTCGCTTTCTACTCCCAGAAGCGTGCCTCGGCGATATAATTACGCATCGCGATACTACCCCACCGCGAATTCCTTCTACCGATCCGGCTTGTACAATTTTTTCGTTTGTTCCTTCACACTTAAAATCTAGCTTTTGCATCTGTCTCATAGTTAGGACCTTGCGGTATGGTAGCTTCGTTAGCATGGTTGGCATGGTTGGCATGGTTGGCATGGTTGGCATGGTTTTTTATATGAATTGTGGGGGTCGAGCCCGTGGCTTCTTGTGTGAACATACTCGCCGTGTCGGCAGGACTCAAGCGGTGCTTGTCGTTTGTATTCGGCATATTTATTCCCCAGGTGTCGGTGGTATATTAATTCAAGTTTACTGGAAATGAATCGTTCACTTAAACCGTCTACTCACTGCCAGTTTCCTGCGTATTAGAAGTCGATAGTAGTCACGCCTCGTTGTTACAATCAGCAACAGATTTCACTGTGTGTTTTAGCCACTTTAATTCTGGCGGTGTACAGTATTTTGTGTCAGGGATCATATGTGGTAGCAAGCGTTGTTGTGCGCTGCTATTTTGATCTTTCAGCTGTACCTTGCCAATGTGTTGCAGATTGACCAGCAAAGATGTAGGTTATTAATCGATTGTTAGTGATGCACCCAATCAGGTGGCTATGAAGCTGATCTTGCGAATTCAATATTTGGGATTGTGGCATGTCGATACATGACTGGGTGTATTGCTGCAATTGGGCCGAATGCTGTCGAATTCGGATTGGGAAAAGCTAGCAGAAAATAGTTACAAACTTTATTAAAAAGTTACTGACTTTATGGTCACGCTACACCAGCATGTATCAACCTAATCTTCAATCGTGAACTTCGACAAAGCACCCCGCTATCGCCGCGGGGTTACTTGCTCCACTCTGCTAAAATTGACTCCGGAGTGATATCAGGAAACGAAGCCACGCCAAACAAAGTGCTTACAGAACCACTGGACAACACATAGCTTCCCTCTAAAACTGCCACATACAAATCATCTGTTAAACAATCAGTTTGCCAACATCCAACAAACGCATTATTCCCACCAGTGCTCGTTTGGTTTACCGGGTCCGTATTTCAACAAACCGGCCATCTTCAACAGCCAGAAAAGCTAAGCCAGGACTCTAAGTTTCAACCAATGAACCAGATTCCGTTTAGCCATTATCGGATCCACCAGTCCTGTAACCGCATCCAACGACAACACCCATAGTCAGACAACAAGTTAATACCAAATTCATTTTTATCTCATGCCTGTTCATACGCAGTAAAAATAATATCCCTACAAACAGACCGGTCAGACTCACTCCGACCGATCTGTGTTCAGGCTAAGTTCTGCAAACTAGAAATTACGTACTGTTAGATCCAGATCTATGGTTGCTGCAGTATTGTCTGCTCTTACCCATATGACAGCGTTATCGCTAGCGGTTATATCAAACGTTTCGCTCAAAACCGGGCCATCAACACTCGTAGCACTCGAAACTCCTCCTAGAAACGTGTTTGCATCCTGCTCACCAAATCTCTCGAACAGTTCAAATCTGTATGAAATGAGAGGCCCGCTGGCGGGCACCGTGCCGGTAGCGTCAAGAGAATACAGTCCTGCAGGGACATTTACGCTAAACCAACGATATTCATCAATATTTCCTACTTCAGAAAACTGAGCAACTGTTTGAGTTGAGTCCAGGCTGATTGGCGTAATAGCCGGACATAGCGTGAAGCGTGGTGACGGCACAGCCGTACCGTTCGGAATGATAGCCATCTGATAGGTATGTATTTCCCTGAAATTTGGTGTAACTCTTAAGGTGAGTGTCGTTGTCACATCTATGGTTAGATACTCATAAGCTCTCACATCAAACTCCCCTCCCACCGATGAGCTAACAATCCGCTCATCACCATCTGCTGTTATCGACTCAATTAACAGGCCAGTTGTATTACGACTACCATCCGCTAAAGCTATGTCGGCAACTAAATGATAATTTCCAGGCTCCAACACCACGCGCCATAAGTCGCTATCCAGAACAGGACTATCTTCAAGCAGTTGACCTTGAACGAGTTGACCCACGAACATATCAGTCGCAGTGGTATTGTTGGCATCTGCAACCGATACCTCCATACTGCCGCACTCAGCCAGTATCACCTGCGCCGGCCCGAACAGAGGAGTTTGAGTCGGCGTACCAACTGTCTCTGCCGGAGTAGCAACCATCTCAGGAGTGGTGACCATTTCAACAGGTGCCGTTTCAGTAACGTTGTTTCCGTCGTCGGCGGATTCGTCATCACTCCCACCACAGCCAATTAATCCAAATACAAAAACTAAACCTAACAATCTAACCATAACTATTACTCTTAAAAAAATTAAAAAACCGTTTCCTTCAAACCCAGGTGAAACAGCTGAACCTGTATAACTAAAACACTGTTAACTCGCGGCGAACTGCACTCTTCTGTTCAGACGGCCTTTCGGATTCTCAGGATCTATCAATTCCCCCTCGCCTTTGCCGTCTATATCCAGACGATCACTACTAATATCGAGTTGGAATACCAGGTACTGTTTCACCGATTCAGCTCGCCTTACCGATAACGCTATGTTGTAGGCTTTATTTCCAACAACATCGGCGTGACCTTCGATAGCCAGTGATTTATCAACCGCATTGTCCACGTTGCGCATGTCATCAAGCGTGTTGAGTCTTACTTTAGAATCAGGAGTCAAATCAGTGCTGTTGTATGCAAAATTAATTGGCATTGCGACTGACACACTGACCAACACACCGTCTTTTCTCTGCCGCTTATTTTTGAAAACCGAACGGGTTCTCGGTTTGTTGGTTGGCGCAGAAAACAACAAATTTCTGAGCTCTTCAGTACTGATTAATTCAGGTACGAACAGCACAATTCCCCTGGCCGTGAAAACACTGCGATTTTGCCAATCGTCTGCATAGACTGCAGAGATTCCGGCTATTGCCACACCAAGTAGTCCAGCTACCAGGAAATTCAATTTCATACCTTTGTCCTGCTCCCAATGTATTGAGAGGTGCCACCGCGGGCCTCTATATCTAATAAACCCCGATCTCACGGTTTGTTTCCGAATCCATGAAAATAAACTTATTAATCCCATCCAGAGACGGGGCGCAACGAGGTTAGCTCACGTGCGTGAAATCTCTTCTGCGACATGTGGATGCAAAGTCATTGTTAAGTAACTACGTTCAGTCGGTGAAAGTTCGCGCGCGCAAGGCGACCGCAGTATCGCTGTTTCCAGATGGGTAAAAATTAGGGAGAATTGAGCGATACCAACAGCCAGCTCTCACCGCGACTGCGGTCTGTGGCTGCTTCCCCCGCTCAGTCGCGATCGCATCCTGAGTCCGATGTGAGAGGAGTGCTCCGTAATAAGCTGGATCGGCCCGCAGTAGAAGGAGCCACAATAAAACGGCGCACAGAAGAACTACAGCGCTATCCAGCCAACACACAAACTGAAAATGAGAGCCACATCACAACATGATCAGGTGTCAGCGCAAAGCGCTACGCACTGCTTAAACCCAATACAGATAACAGTGCTCACATACACAAATATGGAGTCATACGGTATTCACTCAGCCAGGCATAGGTGGGTTTCAAGAACCGTCAAAAAGTGATAGTTTTATACACACAATACACGTAACGATAAAGTCTGACTAAGCCAGTAAAAATCTACACGCCCTCGTCAACTACCTCACGAATAATAGACATTGTCTGCCTGGTGTATTTGCCAAATATCCAGTTTCCCGCACCTCTAACCACGTGCAGTTTCATTTCTTTCTTCTGACCTACCAGTTTTTTTATGTTCTCGATCGATATTAATTTATCTTCGCTACCATGTATAAAGTGAATTTTTGAATTGACACGGTGCAATGGCGTCCAGTCTTTGTTGGCCTGTATTTTCAAATCCTCTACTATCGAGGCCGGTGAGTATCGCAATCGGTGCCGCATAGCCTGCACCTGATTTTCATCAGCAAACAATTCATCTATTGCCTGATTGTCTGCGTCGCCATTGTTGTGCGATTCCTTCATCACTCTTCTGAGTGCCTCAGGCTTATCTATACTTTCAAGCATAGTCGATACGGTCAATTCCAAAGTTTTTTCGCGCTCTACCGCCAGCTCGTGTAGATTTTTCTTAAAGCTGGAAGTCGAATTGTGTTCAATCGGCGGTTTGTACGAAGCACCCAGCATTATAAGTTTACCGATCTTTCCATCATGTTTTTCGAGATAGGTAAGCGCATAAAGACATCCACTGAGCAGACTGACAATTACCGGATTCTTCTGACCTGTCAGTGACACCGCCAAATCAATTCCGCTAATCGCGTGTTCCATGTGATCTGACGAGGGCACTTTAGGGTCCCCGGGTCCCAGCGCACCATGTCGCAGCGGACAGATTAACCGCAACCGCTTTTTATAGATTTCCGATATTTCTTCTTCACTGAAATTAATAATTCCCAAATGATGTACACATACCACCGGCATACCTGCCGGATCACCAATCTCAAGAACACGGAACCGCTTACTCGCAGACTCCTGCACCACGCTGGCCCGAACATAACTACCCATATACATATCAACATAGTGAAAAAACATCTCGTCAGATTCAGCACGATCCGTTCTTCTGGTAGTTCTGGTTGCTATGTCGAGAGTGAGATGGGTGATCAAAAAATTCGACAGCGTCTGCTGCTTAGTTAACCGGGTTTTCTGAAAAACTGACTTTAACTGCGTCTTCCTCGTTTCATACGAGACATTGTCGAGGATGGCTGCCTGTTTTAATGAAATACCTGATAGCGATTGAAGTAACGCTTTGCGTTCAGCTGGCGTAATTCGAGCATCCGGAAACAGTTTATTTATAAAGGCCGCCAGGTAATCCATATAAAGCAAAAAACAACGGCCACTGCTGCCTTGAGGATGGTTGCTCAGTTTCAAAACAACCAGTTCATCACTGACCAGTCCCCAGGGATCAGAAGGATCGGAAGATCGAAGATGCTCTTCGATTATCTTCGACAGATACCCGAGAGCTTCAGGGACGTCTATTGGCGGTGATTTTTTGAGGTCATACTCGAACAACGCATATCCGTCACTACGATACTCATCCTGCACCAAACCGACATCCGGATGGCTATAAGCTAACTCGTCAACATCATGCAGGACGCCCAATATCTTTCGGGCTATTTGTATATCAGGCCTATCCATAGACTTCGTTGCTTTACCAATTCATTATGTTTTAATTCCGTCTGCAACTATTTCAAACAGACCCACGATGCACCCCGCGCACTTATACCAGTAAATCTGGCAATACCTAAAACTATTAAATATACTTGTGCGACATTCCATAAAAATATTTCATTAATTCCACTATATGACACCGCAGCAGAAATCAACCCGTTCCCCACTGTTGTCCTGGGCACTTTATGATTTCGCAAATTCGGCTTTTGCTGTCACTGTCATGTCTGGTTTTTTCCCCCTGTTTTTTAAACAGTATTGGGGGCAGAACCTTCCACTAACCACCAGCACCTTTTACCTGGGTATTGGCAATTCAATCGCCAGTTTGATTGGTGTATTCCTGGCACCAATACTTGGCGCATTGGCAGACAGAGGGAGTTACCCCAAACGTTTTTTGGCATCTTTTGCCAGCATCGGTTGCTTTGTATGCATTGGACTGTTCTTTGTTTCCAAAGGAATGTGGCAGCTTGCTATTTTTCTCTACATATTAGGAGTAGTGGGCTTCTCCGGGGCCAATGTTATCTACGATTCTTTGTTACTCGTGGTGTCATCGGAAAACAGCAGACACAGGGATTCCGCGCTGGGATATGCCTTGGGCTATCTGGGTGGAGGATTGCTTTTTTCCATAAATGTTGTAATGACATTGAAACCAGAGCTGTTCGGATTAACAAGTCAAACAGATGCTGTTCGATGGTCATTTATCAGTGTCGCTGTCTGGTGGACACTATTTAGCATTCCTCTTCTCAGAGCTACACTCGGCAATAAAGAAAAGCAGCCTGAATCGAGCTCAATCTTACAGTTGTCACGCAATGCGCTCGGTTCTCTAAAAGCTACTCTGTCAGCTATACGTCAGTACAAAAACATCGGTCTATTTTTACTCGCTTACTGGCTATACATTGATGGGGTAATTACCATCATAAAAATGGGAATCGATTACGGCATTGCCATTGGACTGCCGACAAACAGCTTAATAATTGCGCTGCTGGCAATTCAGTTTATTAGCTTCCCATCGACACTTCTAATTGGCAGGTTAGCTCAGGAAAAAAGCCCGTTAAATTGCCTGTGGATTGCTCTTTGGGTCTATGTTTTTGTCACAGCATTTGCCTTCTTTATGAACACAGTCTGGGAGTTTTATGTTCTGGCTGGAGTCATTGGCGTGGTCCAGGGGGCGGTTCAGTCAATTAGTCGGTCTTTGTATAGTCAAATTATTCCTGCAAACAAGTCGGGAGAATTTTTTGGCTACTACAACGTGATGGGCAAAGCTGCGGCAGTACTCGGACCCGCGTTAGTGGGTACTATTTCGGTCCTGACCAATGATTCCCGGCTTGGCTTTTTGTCTATAATCGTATTGTTTATTTCCGGAATAGCCTTATTGCGATTTGTTTCTTTTTCCAAAGCCTAACCGCACGCAGAGTATCAATGGCTCGTAGTCTTCTGATTATGACTCAATACAGGTATGTGCATTTTTGCATCATTATTGCACATGCATATCGCCCTGGCTTTACGCCCTATTGATATACCACGTTGGTATGCGATGTTGCTATGATGGCTCCAACAACTCTATTATGGTCAGAGTAAGTGCAAAACACTTTTTACAGACAAACTGTCAGACGCATCATATTGACATCACTTATGGTTGCAGCCGCTATCGCTAACCCTGTTGCAGGTGGCCAGGTGACCAAAAGTCCCGGTGATCATCGAGAATACAAGACGCTGACCCTGTCAAACGATCTACAGGTGTTATTGGTATTTGATGATCAGGCAAAAAAATCTGCTGCAGCTCTCGACATTAATATTGGCAGTGGCAGCAACCCGAAAGACCGTGCCGGCCTCGCGCATTTTCTTGAGCATATGTTATTTTTAGGCACCAAAAAATATCCGGATGCAGCAGCATATAAACAATTTATCAGTACCCACGGCGGTTCAAATAACGCATTCACCTCCTACGACCACACTAACTATTTTTTCGACATAAACCCGCCACACTTTGAACAAGCGCTGGATCTATTCGCACAATTTTTTATTGCACCGCTATTTAACGAAGAACTGGTCACCCGGGAACGCCAGGCAGTTGAATCAGAATACTCGCTAAATCTCAAAAACGACGGACGACGCCAGTTTGCTGCACGGCGGCGTGCGTACAATCCAGAACATCCGGCTGCAGGCTTTTCGGTTGGCAGCCAGGAGACACTTGGAGACCGACCTGACAGCAAGGTGCGCGATGAGCTAATCGCATTTTATGAAAAACACTACTCCGCAAATATTATGCGTCTGGTACTTGTCGGCCCTCAATCCCTAACTGATCTCGAAGACTGGGCCGAAGAAAAATTCAGCACCATTGTAAATCGCAATGTCGAGGCGCAGTACACCAACATCAATCTCTACCCGAAAGAACTTCTTCCTGCAGTACTCGGGGTAGTGCCGGAAAAGGAATTCCATCAGCTGGTTCTGCACTTCCCAATACCAGACCCCGACCAGCACCGGCACAACAAGCCGCTCTATCTCATCGCACACCTGCTTGGAAATGAAGGAGTTGGCAGTCCACTTTCGCTGTTGAAGGAAAAAGGCTGGGCGGAAGGTTTAAGTGCAAGACAAGGGCTCGGCTTTGATGATCAAGGTTCTTTTGAAGTGGCAATTTCTTTAACACCTGCAGGGTTTGAAAGTCGTCATCAGGTAGTTTCCGCGATTTTTGAATCTATCTTGCTGATAAAAAAGGAAGGTGTTCAACAGTGGATTTTTGACGAACAAAAACGGCAACTGGAGCTTGCATTTCAATTTCAGGAACCGGTTACTCCCGCGCCCTATGCTCGCTCACTAGCCGGAAGCCTGCACCGATACCCGGCTGAGACAGTACTCAGTGACCCCTACAGAATGGATACTTTTGATGAAGCACTGATTCACGAATATCTCGATTATCTGGTGCCGACAAACCTTTTGATTATTGAAACATCACCACTGGTTGAGGCAAGCGAAACTGAACAGTGGTTCCAGGTGCCCTACAACCTTGAACCTCTTGATCCGGCATTGATGAATGAGTGGGCGGCACAACCGCTGACTGGAAAAATCAAACTTCCATTGCCAAATCCATTTTTACCTGAAGATCTCGATTTACTAACAGCCGAGATCAACACCGAAAAACCCGTGTTAATCGAAAAACCGGGATTGCAATTATGGTTCAGGAACGATCCCGACTTCAGCGCACCGCGTGCCAATCTGTATTTCAGTATCCGTTCACCAAAGGCTGCTGGCAGTGCCCGCAATGTCGTATTGGCCGCTCTTTTTACAGATATGATTCGTGAACAGTTAAATGAATACTCATATCCTGCAACACTCGCTGGCGTCGGCTATAGCATCTACAGACATCAGCGCGGAATCGGTGTTCGCATATCAGGCTACAACGATAAGCAAGCGATATTGCTGGAGACGGTAATGCGCACCATGAAGCAGCCGGAATTTAATGAAGCAACCTTTGACCGACTTAAACGGCGCTACATACGTAGTTTGAACAACCGACGTAAGAATGATCCGTCTCGACTAGCTCTTAGCGGAGTGGTTAATTCTTTGCGTCTGGCAAGCTGGACCGACGAACAGTTACTCACGGCCGCAGCAGAAATTAATTACAGCGACATCGCAGGCTATAGCAAAGTACTACTTGCCGAGAATGAAGTGGTGTCTTTGGTGCACGGAAATGTTAACAAGTCAGTGGCTACAGACATTGTTAAGCTGATAGAAAATTTACTGCAAGACACGGAGCCAACAACAACATCGCATCAGTCTATTGTGAATGTTGCTAATGGCAAGCGCTTTGTGACATCAGTACCTTCAGAGCACAATGATTCCGCCGCCGTTTACTATATTCAATTGGGCGGCCGCGATATTAATATACGCGCACAGTCGTTTCTATTATCACGACTACTGGAATCACCTTTTTTTCACGAACTCCGAACCGTCAGACAACTCGGATACTCTGTACAGTCATTTGCAATGCCAATCGATAACGTTCCCGGAATGGCATTCTCGATTCAATCACCAACTGCAGGGCCTGCGGAAATTATAGCGGCAGTAGATGAATTTTTAGCGAATTTCGAAAAACAGATTGAATCAATCGATGCTGCAGAGTTTGCCTCAGTAAAGGCGGGATTGTTAAATCAGATAAACAGAAATGATCAGCGCCTGACTGACCGTACCAATCGCTATTGGACCGAGATAGACGAATCTCAGTTTGAGTTTGATTCCAGAAAACAACTCAGTACAGCGATTGAAAATACAACTCTGGAAAGTGTGCAGTTATTGATGGAAAACCTGGCAACCGATTCAAACTCAGGCCGAGTGATCGCCTATGTAAATGGTGCAGCACTGGAATCAGACGCAGCGGCCCCGAACGGCGAGGAAATTGGTGAAATAGACAGTTTCAAGAAACAACAAGCGCATTATCCGGCACGGTAATCCAGCAGCATCAATAAGCAACCAATACACTGCTCCTTAAATAGTTAGCTCACTTATTCCTCGCGTACTTCAAGGCCAATTGCTCTGAGCGTTGCTACAATAGCTCCATTCGTCGCTGACACATCGACCGTTTCATCCGGATCGGTGACCCCGTCATATAAAACCGCCGTACCGTTATCGTAAGCAATATACTTATGTGTCGAGGAGCGCACTGCCTGGCCAGCCCTGGCCAGGGGCTTTATTACCGTCATAGTCGGTGTATAAAAACTCGTGATTTAACAACAGCAGATAAGACACTATGTGACAAAGCCTGAGAGCTGGCCTTAAAGTAGAGCTTTATTTTTCAGGTGCATTTTTTCGGTGCAGGTAAGTTTCATCATAGCGCTTGCTTAAGTGATCGCCGGCCAATATAGCTTTTTCGCTTGCAGCAGGCGCCACATTGACATCGTGACGCGGGTTAAAAAAAAGTGGAATAGACAGACGCTCATGGCTGTCACCTATCACACGGTGCGGCGTGGCTATCACTTTCCCACCAGACCAGAATTCAAGCATTTCGCCAAAGTTAACAACAAACTCACCGGGCGGTACACAAACAGCTTGCCAACTGCCATCACGCATTTTTACCTCAAGACCCGGTGTACCATCTGTCGCTAGTAAGGTAAGGCAACCGTAGTCAGTGTGCTCTGCTATGCCCAGATCTTTCTCAGTCGCGGTGCCCGCTCGTACCGGATAGTAGTTGCCTCGCATTAAAGCCATCGGTTTATCAAATGCATTGTCGAAATACTCTGCATTCTCGCCAATAGAGACCGCGACAGCTGAGAGCAATTTGACAGCGACGCCAACAGCTTGTTGGTAGTAACCCATTACATGCTCCCGAAACTGCACTGGGAACTCTGGCCAAAGGTTCGGTGCATAGTAGGTTAACTGTGAAAGCGGATCATTAGCATCGAGCTCAGGGCCGCAATCGAAAACCTGCTTGTAGTCAGGGTTGGCTGTTGCAGATACCTGCTCAGCGCCGGATGCCCCCCAGCCACGGTTGGAATTTGTTTTTGCCATATCGACAACACCTTTAAGCTCGGCGGACTGCAAAAAAAACTCGCGATACTGTGCCAGTAAATTTTCAACTTTCTGACGACTGATATCGGTGTTGTAAACAGTCATAAAGCCGATCTCGGTAGCAGATGACCGCACCGCCGATAAAGCACTCAAATAGTGTTTGTGGGCAGGATCAAATAGTACGCTGGCGTCGATAGCAGGAATCAGTGAATCTGCCATAGTGTATGTTTCCTAAGAAAAGTATGTACAGAGAGATGACATTCAAAACGCCGGAAAATTTAGAAAGTAACTAACACCTTAGCTGATGTGCAAAGTGAAACAATAGTATTTATGCAATATACTGCCAGGGAAGAACACAGCAGATCGTCACTTTGGGATAAGTATATTAGTGCTTTTATCTTCAGGACGTCGGGCCTGCATAAATACCTTAACTACCTGGCACAACAATCGCCCTTACCTCACCTTCAGGCGCTGCATTGGCAATGACCTCTGGTGCTTCAGTCAAAGATATTTTCCGTGTTATCAGTGGTGAAACATCAATCACGCCGTCTGCAATCATTTGCGATGCACGTGCGTGGGTAAATGGATTGAGAAAACTGAAGTGCATTTGAATTTCTCGAAACAGCAAATCAAAAGGTTCAACAGGAACCGTGGCGCCATCAGGTAACACACCCAGCACCACAACCCGACCACCCGCACACGCCAAACGCGGCGACATTGCAACGGTTGCATTAACTCCAGCACACTCCACAACCAGATCTGCGCCCTCTGGCCATTGCTCCTTCGCTTCGGACTCGGACCCTGCCACCAGATCAGCACCAATGGATCGTCCAAGCTGTTGCTTGCCGGTGCTCCGTGTCAGCAACATCACCTCACAGCCGGCAAGACTTGCCAACTGCACGGCCAATAGCCCGATGACCCCGCCACCAATAATCAAAACCCGCTCGCCGGCGCTGGCAGCACCTATATCCATGCCGTGTAAAGTGCAGGCCAGTGGCTCGCAAAAAGCACCAAAGAGAGGATCGAGGTCCGGTGGCAGAATGTGCGCTCTGTTAGCAGGGAACGCACAATACTCTGCAAACCCTCCGTCTCGTCCGATGCCGGTAGCCGTATTGCCGGTGCATAAATTAACCCGCCCTTTCTGACATTGGTAACACGCACCGCACCAGTTATTAGGATCACAGGTAACCCGCGCTCCAACCGCAATCTCAGCAGCACGCGTCTCAACTACAATGCCGCTAAACTCGTGACCCAGAGTGGTGTTATCAACCGATGGGAATTCACCTTTGAAAAGATGTCTGTCAGTTCCACAAATTCCGGCGGCTTCTACTTTGACCAAAATCTCTCCGTCAGAAATCTGAGGCATTGATACATCGACAGTACGAACATCCCCGACGGCAAATAAGCGCGTAGCCAACATTTTTCTTTTCCTCCGGACAAATTCGGTAGTTTAAGACATTAACAACGACCAAAGCTGACAAACGACTATTCCGCGATAGCTAACTTGAAGACTGACGGTTTCAGCTATGGTTTATAACATTGAACGTTTAACCCACATCAATAGGTCGCGCGACCACCCGACAAGTCGAATACTGCACCCGTTGTGAACGAATTTTCCGGGGATACGGCCCACACGATCATACTTGCCGCCTCCTTCAGTTCGAGGAATCGCCCGCGGGGTATTTTAGAGAGCATATAGTCAATATGTTCCTGACTCATTTGATCAAATATTCTTGTCCGTGCAGCTGCCGGCGTAACACAGTTAACTGCGATGTCAAAATCCGCCAGCTCTTTTCCAAGCGACTTGGTAAAACCGATGACACCCGCCTTCGATGCAGAGTAAGCTGATGCATTAGGATTACCTTCCTTGCCGGCAACAGACGCAATATTGAGTATTCTGCCGTAGCCCACGCTTTTCATACCCGGTATGCAAACCTGGTTAACCAGAAATGTTCCGTATAGATTGATGTTGATTACGTTCTTCCATTCATCGGCATTGTACTCTTCGACCGTTGCATTGGGTCCGGAAATCCCTGCGCTATTAACCAGAATCGTTGGTGTTCCGAATTTCTCGCAGGTTTCTGCGAACGCGCTTTCAACTGATTCCGCGCTGGTAACCTCGCACTTGATTGCAGTCGCCTGATTACCAAATGCAGCCATTGCATCGGCATTGGTGGGATCAACATCCCAACTGGCAACACGAACCCCTTTGTCAATCAGTTGTTGTACAACTGCCAGACCTATTCCCTGAGCCCCACCGGTCACTACTGCTATTTGTGATTTTAATTCCATGGTAATTTTGTAACCCTCATAACAATTCTCAAGGCTTGCTATTTTGTTCTTTTTTTTGGCATAAAAACACCCTCTTATCAACAATTAACCTGTGGTATCCGGAAAGTTGATCGGGTAACTAATAGTCAGGAAAACAGGTATGAATGTACTGTTACAAGGGCGAACTGCCTGCGATCATTGTTTTTTTGTTTGACGAGCTCAAAGACGACAGCAGGACAACGTCATTCTGAGTGCACATAAGTGCTGCTGGACTGAAGCACAAGGGCGGCGTCGCTGGCAGATCGTAGTTGATAATGTTCAAATAATTGCCAATGGAGAAATACCGCTCAATGTAGTTTTTCAAGGCACAGCAGTCGTGAGTCAGTAGAGCGTGACATGCAGGTCAAGCCTTTTTCTGCGAAAGCACTACTTCCAGCAAACCTGCAGTAACAATGCATACACTGCCGAGAACTTCATGCCAGCCGAATTTCTCATTAGCCCAGAATGCGGCACTAATAGTCCCAAAGATAATTTCTGATAAAATTAAAATGCTGAACAATCCGGCACTGATTTGTGTTGGCGCCCAGCTGATAACAGCGTTGGTTGGTATAAAGAACAGTACACTGAGAAGCAACAACCATGGAGCCATTGAAAGCCACGCGTCACTGGATGGCATTGACCCGAGGTTATCCGCAAGCAGCACCGCTTGACATAATGCGATTAGGCTGCCGTAAAAAAAGAACGCGAATAAAATTGGAAAGATTCCGTCTATGCGGGACGTTTGCACTTTAACAGCACCTGCGGCGTATACAGCACCACCTGTTAAAGCGAGCCAGTCTCCGGCGTTAGACGGTACCGGAATTGATGTTCCACCACCTATAACAATCGACACTCCAACGAGCGATAGCGGCAGACTGACCATACGCCACCAACCTGGTCGCTGCCTTAAAATTGCCAGTTCAATTAACGTCGCCCATAGAGGGGTCATGTAAAACAGCAACATGGTTCGGATTAAATCGGTTAGCAATAGACTGTTGGCATAACAAACAATACCGCCACCCATTAACGTACCAGCCAAGACGAGATTAAGCCCGGTCTGTTTACCAAGATAAAACCTGTAATAGGCCCAGGGAATCAACAATGCGGTTGAAACTAGATACTGGGCAATAGTGCCCCAGCCACCAGTCAGCCCGGCTTGTTCCAGCCACCGTTGTGGCAGCCAATACAAACCCCACAGACCTGCTGCAATGCAAACCGCCAAACAAACAAAAATTGACCTTGAGGAGTACACTAATTGATTGCAGCTTTACTAATGGCAACTACCGATATAAAACTCAGGAGAATAGCAACAAGCAAAGAAATGCTGTAATTCCCAAAGCGATCGAAAATAAGCCCTGATATTGTAGGTGCTACCAGCCCGGCCAGTCCCCACGCAGTAAATATCTGCCCATAGATTCTAGGTGAGGAAAGTTTTCCAAACACATTGCTCACTACTACCGGGTATAAGGCAATGATAGCGCCGTAGCCAAAGCCAATAAATACCAGCCCAAGCAGAGTAACATTGAAGGTGCTGTTGACCAGAACCAATAGCAAACCGCCTAAAGAAATACAAGACAATACAACCAACAGCATCTTATGGCGAAAGCGCATACTCAACACACCAATGCTTATACCACCGGCGATATTACCAACCGCTACAAGCATAGGTGAGATTGCAGCATTGCCAGTTCCAGGGTACTTCGCGCTGAGTAACGGGTAGGCGTGACCGATAACCATTAGCCCTGCAGACACCGCGGTACCATACGAGATCCATAGCAACAGACGCAATTTTTTATCATTGCCTGTTATGGATGTAATATTATTAAGTGGTTCCATTGCAAATGTTATTCGCAGTGCAGCAGCGCATGCAGCTGCAAGCGCGCACACCGAAAATAGTGTAATTCCTGTTACCTTAAGCGCCAGCGTATTCCCACCGCTATCAATAAGCAGTTTGAATCCAGGCGAAGCACAAACAGCACCGACTGCATAAAAAGCCGTTACCAGACTCATGCTCAGTGCATGATTTTTTTCAGCTATTTGACCCGCAAGTTGCAAGGCATAGCCGTAGCCCAGACCGTTGGCGAACCCGAACAGACATCCATAAAACAGATAAACCGAAAATATAGAACTGCTTTTGGAGCTAAGCAGTAATCCGAGAGCAGATCCAAGCGCCACCAGAATGAAAATCATCGGAGGATTTAATCTTCGGTAAAGATGATGACCAAGAAGTACGGCAACAGTCAGTGAAAGCAGGGAAAGCGAATAAGCAAAACTAACAGCAGTGCGAGACGCCTGTGTATCTGCCTCCCATCCCGGTATCAAGACTGAAAACGCGTGTATAGAGCCCAGAACAGTGCTAACTGATATACAAGCAAGTAGTGCCAGAATTTTTCTCACTGTACATCCCTGATTGCTCGAAAACGGTACTATCCAAATATACTTTACAAAGGATACAGCGGCAGTCGCTATAGTTGAAGATAAGGCCCTTCAGTTTTAATGCAAAGTCAGGTGAATTCGTCACATGCAAGGCGGTATAGTTCCGCCATTGAGTCATCGACAATTCCAAACGCCTCAAGATTTTCTACCAGATTTTTAACGTAGTTCAGGTTACTGCCGTATATGCCATGGGCTGTGGCAATGATTTGTGCTGCAGCGAGCGTATCGAGCTTTGGTATATAGCGCGGAGAGTCAGTATTGGCAATAAACGCAAGCGCTTCAATATCACCCTGCGCAGTACACGCCGGTACAAACTCCGGTCTGTACCCGTCGAGCAACATTTCTCGACGCCACAATAATTGTGTCTCTTCAACAACGTGTTCCGGTGCAATATGAAACGCTACACTTGCAACGACATTGCCGTGATCAAAACCAATCATCAAGCCAGGATTCTCTGGTGTACCTCGCCCCAGTTCCGAGCGCAAACAAAAACGGCGTGAGAGACCATCTACCCGCGCAAGTCGCACTTCATCAAAGCTAAAGCCCGGGTCCCACACTAATGACCCGCAGGCGAATACCCAAATTCCATCTTGTTCGCGATGGGCAAGTACAGAGCGCCGCGAAAGCTCTCGCTGCTCTTCACTGCTACGCCACGAGGTGCCGATTTCTTCTGCCGCTCGAGCTCGATCAAGCACTGCCAGATCAATATTGCGAAATCTCGACGTCTGCGGATTAACAATGTAATCACGCCATTTAGAATGATGTCGAAACGGATCAGTGTTCATCATTAAATTAAAGACTCAAAAGCCGTTTGAGCAATGTTTCTACCACCGCCGCTGGCTGCTCCTGCTGCACCCAGTGACCAGCACCGAATATCAGTTCAACTCCACGAAGATCACAACACGCACTTTGTTGCATTTTCTCTAACTCACCAGGTTTTTGATAAATACCCCAGTCGCTGGCTCCGGCAATAAAAATTGAAGGAACCACAATCGGCAAATTGGCGAAGAGTTGTAACTCTGCAGTATATGCTTCACTGGTAACGCAACGATACCAGTTTAAGCCGCCCTGGAAACCCGTTTGCTTAAAAGCACATACGTACACACTGAGTTCTTCCTCGTTCAGCCAGCTGCAATTTGCAACCTCTTCAGCCGACGGCATAAATGGAGCAACCGTTGAAGCCATACCGTCTTCTGCATCCATCACGTAGTAGGTTGGCAACTGCTCAAGACTATTCGCAGACCAGTCTGCCAGCGGATAAGGCCGGTTCTCTTTCCAGTCAGCACTCTTGACGTGATAGTACGAACGCAGAAAATTGTGCAGGCCCTGCTGACAGTCGAGCATATCCCTGTTGGCCTCTGGTTCCGAGTAATACCATTGATAGTGTTTACGCGGACGCGGCAACGCTGCAAGCGATTGATGATCAATACTACTGACCCTGGTTTGAGTATTCGAGTGATGAGGCTCAAGCGGCGGCATACCGGCAAACGGCGCGCTCATTAATGCGACTGATCGAAATACATCAGGTCGAATCACTGCACAGACTGCAGCAACCGGAGAACCAAAATCGTGCCCGACGATAGCATGCACACAATTAAGTCCAAGCGCATAAACAAGACCCAGTGTATCCCTGGCCAGATTTAACAGACGGAATGATGCAACATCACCTTCAAAGCGATTATCAGAACCGGTTGTCATGCCATAGCCACGCTGATCCGGGGCGACAACGTAAAATCCGGCTTCAGCCAGAGGCATCATAACCTTGCGCCAGCTAAAGGCTAGTTCAGGAAACCCGTGCAGAAGTAAAACACAGGGGTTGTGAGCGCTGCCTGCCTCGAGAATACGCATTTGCAGACCGTTGACGTTATCAATTACTCGACTGCGTATGCCATCAGGCAGTATTTTCGATTCCAATTGCGCCAGTCGTTCCATTTGAATTTATTCCACCTCGCTAAAGCACTACTATAAATAAAGCACAGTGCAACAGGCATATTGTGTAAGCTATTTTGCCGTTGAGACCAAAACAGTTTAAAGTTTCAACAAGGCATGGCTATCTGCTGTTTGTTCCTATTCCCAAACAGGAATCACTACCGGGTGAAGGTACAGCCTAACCGGCGCTGGTCACAAGGATAAATCACATTGTTAGAAACTGGTGACAGCTCCTTCGCTTCCAGGCACCCAATCGCCACCGCAATTGCTTTGGCATTTGGTGCGGCGCTGGCATTGGGACTTGCACGTTTCGCCTACGGTTTGTTACAGCCATTAATGGTCGAAGATTTGTCATGGAGCTATACCGTGGCAGGATCGATGAATATGGCCAATGCACTGGGCTATTTTATCGGTGCATTGTGTACCGCTTATCTGTTTCGAAAATATCGTGTAGCTCATACCTTACTGGTCAGCTCAGTAGTGGTGTCCTTGCTAATGGGATTGTCAGCATTGCTGACCAACACCAGTGGGCTATTTATATTGCGCACATTGACCGGTGTGGCAAGTGCGCCAGTTTTTATTGGAGGTGCCGTATTGGTGGCAAGGCTTGGAAGTCTGCATGCATCACGCTCTGGATTGTTAATAGGTATCTACTACGGCGGGTGTGGCCTGGGCATTATCCTTTCAAGCGTACTGGTACCCGGTTCCGTCATTTGGGCGCAAAAATATAATATTGGCCACAGCTGGCAACCGGGCTGGTGGTGGCTGGCGATTGTCGGTCTGGTACTGACTGTACTAATGATCATTCCGTGTCTGGCCATTCCAGCTGACAATTCTGAACAATCCCAACGCAGCGATAGTGGCGTTCATCAGTACCTGCCACTGGTGATTGGCTACGGATTGTTTGGCATGGGATACATCGGCTATATGACCTTTATCGTCGCACTCCTCAAAAACACCGGTCTGCAATCTGAAACAGTAAACCTTTTTTATATGATATTGGGGCTTGCTGTTATGGTTTCAGCACGTCTGTGGGCTGCGGCACTGGACAATTACCGCGGTGGTGAAACACTGGCCATTCTCAATGGCTTGATTGGACTTGCCTGTTTGTTACCTGCCGGTGTGGCGTTATTTTTCGATGCAGGCGCTATTGGTAATCTCGCTTTGGCAACAATATTCATATCGGGAATTTTATTCGGTTGCTGTTTTCTATCCTCAGTAGCTGCGACCACTGCATTCGTTAAGCACAACCTGCCTCAGGAACAATGGATAGCAGGGATAACAGTATTCACCTGTGTGTTTGGTGGCGGGCAGGTGCTGGGGCCGCTTATAGTTGGCTGGATTGCAGATCAAAGTAACGGATTGGCCTGGGGTTTAGTGGTATCCGGTATGGTGTTGTTGGCGGGTGGATTGATTGCGGCATTCCAAAAACCTTTGCAAACAAAGATTTCATGAATTGTCAGCGTAGTCAGGCAGTAAAATAACACGGTCTTTCGAAGAATAAATCGTTTTGATCGCTATAAAAATGCAGATAAAAATAAACTTATGATCTAACGTAGATAGGTTCAGCATTCCGTACACCAATCAAACCAGCAAGCTACCCCGGCGTTTGACCACCGGGGGATCTAAAATGCGAGTCTAGAACCTGGCATCACCAAAGTTAGCAAAGAAAAGATCGCACCAGACGCTGATACCATTAAAATCATCCAGCGTGATGTCATCTGGCAGAGTTATAGTTAACGTTTCATTGTTGTAGGGTCTGCCGTTTAGTCGCGGACCAAACCTGCGCCCACCTTGACTGGGATCGTAACCCCCATCGGTACCGGTATAAAAATAGACTGAAGGACCGTCGCCATCATAGGTAAAGTTAGTTATCTGAATAGTGCGATCATCCAACAGAGTCAGTGTGCCGGCAACGTCATGAAATAAAGTAGTAAATTCTGCGGTTGTCCCCACCAGTGGATTAGTGGCTGAATTTGATGATGTATCCACCGATACTGTGTTATCGGCGGCTGTTGGACGTTCTTCTATACCTTCTTGAAAAAGAGTCTCCTGAAAATGGTCGAGTGCCGGCTCGCCGCCAATCAGAGAAGTGTTACTGGAGCCACTATTTCCAACAAGGTTAATTACCTGACTGTCAAAGGCCGTTGACGCAAAATCTACAGATAGTCCAGTGGCACTGGCTTCAGCTTCGGGTGAAATCGTGATTCCATTATCAGGGTTAGCATCGATATCAAGCGACTGTAGTAACCGAGCCATATTAATAACACGCGTATCTGCAATGTTAGTTGTGGAAAACACGTTCAATGGAGTGACCGTGGCAATTGCCGCCGTTGCGGGAAAAACTATATCACCAATAGAAAATACTACCTGCTCTCCAGCGAGATAATTATACGAGCCGTCTGAAGCCGTTACTCCGCTTTGAGATGCTGTTGCATATTGCAAACCCGAAACGGGTGAATCAACAAATCGACCAGTCAATACAGATTCTGCGTTTGAACCACTGTCAGTACCAGCACTGGCATCAATATCGGTTGAGGACTCAGTTGCGAGTATTGTGTCGGTTACTGTCGAATCAGAGGTGTCACTCGAACCTCCACATGCTGTTATTGCCAGTGCGCAAACAAACGGTAGCAATGTTGGAAATATTTTCATTAATTATTAACCTTAAAATTGTAACTGGTAAGCTGGAAGCAATATGCGCGCTTACATTTAAAATGTGTTTTTGTGAGAACTTCAATAGCTATAACTGATACTGAAAGTGGTTACATCGGTATCGACAACGTTTGTTCCATTCAACAACGCAAGATAGGAAACACTCAAGCCAACACCGTTTTCAAAACCGTAGTTGGCCCCTGCAATCAGGACATCCCTGTCACGGTCAGTCTGAGGAAGCTGATCAAGATCAAAGCCCGGTTCAATGTTTATATTGCTATCAGTACGCACGCCACCTGCGGCCAGCTGAAGACCCAGGCCAGGCAAAGGAGTGCTATAAAAACCACTAATTAGATATTTCACACCATCTGCTACGTCGTCATCACGTTGCCTGAATGTCAGATCAGCAGACACAGAGAATTGATCCGTCAGTGACTTCCCTACCAACAGGCTAAGGTCGAGTCCCGATGCACCGTCACCGATGGCGTCAAGTGTGGCGGTTTCATAATTGCCGCCTAAGGTATAGCCCGCTCGCACGGTTACGGTAGGCAGGCCATTATCTGCAGCGAACTGGTTTATAAACTGGTAGCTGACCCCGATACTGGTGTCCGCAATGTCTTCCTGCGGACCCTGGTTAGTTTCGAATTCAGATCGTGCATAACCGGTTCGAAGATCAAACGCCCATCTATCGTCATAACCGTAAGCGCCGTTAAACCACAAAAATGTTCCGTCCAGATCACCACCCAGATCCATGCTTTCATCACCTATAAAGAATCGATCCGTAGAACCCGTAATAAAATCCGCACTTACACTAAATTCACCATCGCCAGGCAGCCAGGGCGAACCCTCCGCCAGTACCAACGATGGGCTGGCGCAGAATACAATTGTTGTAAGCAGTTTTTTCATGTGGTTTTCAAAACTCCGTTAACTGACGATGTAGCTAAATAGCGGCCAATGATGATTAAATAACTTCAAATATTCTTAAACTTTTTGTACTTATTTCAAACTTCTCCAGAATGCAATCACACACTATTAGTCACCGCTCAGAGAGTTTAAAGTCCGACACTAATTACGCTCAATTGTTTCAACTGAATCGAGACCACAAAACTTCAAATTATGAGAAAATTGTGAGTTAATATTGATTTATCAACGCATGCTTTGATCGTCAGGAGTTAGTCACTTAGCGCCTCGGAAATGAGGGCAGCCAGACAAGTCTGATTACGGAGCACCTGAAGTAGTATAGGCGGGATTATTTTTTGCGTGAGCGTGAGCCTGTGCACTGCGCACAGTGGCGGAGGGCCGGAGTTCCGCTACAGCGACAAAATGTAGTTGAATACTTTAAAAACTCAGCCAACCCGATCCACGAGCTCTCGGAAGTTGAAATTCCTCCAGACGCAATCATGACTGGATAGGTACTACAAACAGGATAATTCTCACCGTCTCAACCGGGCCGTATGCACGTTCTGAATAAAACGCTCCACTGACATAACCGCAGGTTTTTCTACAGAAACAGTTTTGGCAGGTACAGGTTAGAATAAACCTGCGATTGATAAGCCGGTGGTTTTACAGACCGATGGCTCTACATTTAGTAGCATGCGGACAGTAATACCATCACACTATAATTGCCTATCCAGCAAACTTGCGACGCAACCAAAGTGAGTACATAGCCTCAACTCCAAACATCCAACGGGGGTTATATAAGGGACCAATACAGACGAGTTTCGCTCTCCAGGCAATGCAACTCAGGTAATACAAAAAAAGATCTGCTTGCCATACCTGAAGTTGTTTTAAGAAAATTCCGCTATATACCTTCCACTATACGGAGATCCCTTGTGACCCCACCCTCAAGAGCCTTAAGGGCTTCCTGATAGTCGGCAGACTCATGACATGCTATCGCCTGCTCTACTGATTCAAACTCAATCAGTACTGAACGCTCCTTAAGTCCGGCTTCATACGCATGAGCCGCAACGCCTCGAGCCAGGAACTTACCACCAGCCGCCTCTATAGCGGGCAACGCAAGTTTGGCGTAAGCAGAAAGTTTGGATTCATCGTGAACCGCGTGGTAGAGACTAATCCAATAGGTTTTTGCCATGTCAGATCTCCTTAAAGTTTTATCGAGTAGTTGATTGTACATTCAATAATCTAATTGGTGTTAACTGCCTGACCTTTCAAGCTTAAGCCATGACCAATTTCAGTCTGACCTGTGCCCTGCCAATTACTCACGGCTATTCCGGGTATAGACTATTCAAATTGCAAATTAACACCGCCACGTTAAACAGAAGGTGGATATTCAATGAGTGATGATGCGGAAACACTAGCGGGCCGCTTGATAAGACTCTTTCCTGCGAAGCCTGACGGAATCAGACAAGCAGCTTTTTCAGTTCCTCGCAGGCACGACTGTGGGCCTTATTGATCTGATTAACCAGCCGACGGATATTTTCCGGATCTGCCTCGGTATCATTGCTTTTAGCGTTTTTTATCTTTGCGTCAAGTTCACTGCATAAACCGGATAAACGCAGTGCACCAAATTCCGCTGCACTTGATTTTAATCGGTGTGCCATTCTGGCTGTGTTATCGAAGTTGTTGGCGTCACTGTGCATTATCATATTGGCCATAACTTCTGGTGTATCAGACAAGAACGTATTTACCATGGCGTGCAATTCAGACACATCGTCACCTACCAATGCTCGCAACTCCTTCAGCGCATGTTGATCCAATTCGTCTGAATCAAAAGTTCGCGCCGACGGCTGCGGTTGTGAATCGAATGCCAAATGTGCTGATGCACTGCTCTGCTCGCTGTCGCTTTCTGCCGCTTGCTCCAACGTATGCAACAACATCTCAATGCGAAGTGGTTTGGAAACATAACCGTCCATCCCTTTAGACAAAAAACGCTCCCGGTCACCCTGCATGGCGTTTGCCGTCATCGCAGAAATAAATACAGAGTTAACAGGTGATGTAAGTTTTCTTATTTCTGTTGTGGCCTCGAGTCCATCCATTTCCGGCATTTCTATATCCATTAGGATCATGTCGTAGTTATTTGCCTTATGCTGTTCCAGCGCCTCACGTCCGTTTTCAGCGACATCTGGTGCGTAGCCAAGACGTTCCAGCACTCTTGTCGCCAGCTTGCGGTTGGTGGCATTGTCATCCACTACCAGAATCGTTAAGGGATAACTCTTTGAAAACGACGGATCGATTTTAGGCGTACGTTTCGCATCTATGGGCAGCTCGGGCTGTGGCAACACTGCCTGAGTTTCTCCAATGGCATCAACCATAGAGTCGAGTAGCTGGGAGGGCTTGATTGGTTTACTGAGTTTTGAACGAAACTGAATAATATCCATGGTCTTCTGATCAAAATCGACCAGGCCCGCAACTGATGAAAGCAGAATCAACGGCAAGCGCTCAGGTGGCTGTGTTTTACGAATACTCGCGGCGAGCTCAACACCATCCATTTCTGGCATGGACATATCCAGGATTGCAAGATCAAACACCTGCCCCTCGGCGATCCACTCCAAGGCCTGTTTGGGTGATGGTGTGGTTACACAATCCATGTCCCAGTGTTGAGTCTGTATACGCAGTATCTTCCGATTGGTGGCATTATCATCGACAACCAGAACGCGGCGACCAGCCAGCTGAGATGCCATCGCATCAAGTTGTACTGTTGGTGCAGCTGCGTTGATCGGTACCACAATGGTAAACCTGAAGGTTGATCCGACGTGCTCCTCTGATTCTACCCAGATTCTCCCACCCATCATGTCTACCAGACTTCTGGATATCACCAGACCAAGCCCGGTACCGCCAATCTTGCGGGTAGTGGATGCATCTACCTGACTGAACGATTTGAACAGATGCCTGAGTTTGTCTTCCGGAATCCCTATACCAGTATCGCGTATACTGAACTGTAGCGTGACAGGATCTTCTGATGGTGACGTGCCGGGGGCCACTTCAACAGTCAGTTCAACTTCTCCTTCTTCAGTAAACTTCAAGGCATTGCTTAGCAGGTTTAACAGAATCTGCCGCAATCGTCCCTGGTCGGCAACCACGTAGTTTGGCGTGCCCGGTTTAATCAGATAGGCGAGATCAATAGATTTATCACTGATACGAACCATCGCGATATCAAGCGCACTTTCAACGCAGCTTCGAATGTCTGCAGGATGCGCATCCAGGGTGAGCTTGTTGGCTTCGATTCTTGAGAAATCGAGTATGTCATTGATAACTGTCAGAAGCGCTTCAGCACTGTCTGTAATCGTGTTGCAGTAGTCCTGTTGTTCGTCGTTCAGATCGGTTGCCTGCAACAGCGACGACATACCAATGACCCCGTTCATCGGGGTGCGAATTTCATGGCTCATGATGGCTAAAAAAGTGCTCTTTGCCTCGTTCGCCTCTTCCGCCGCTACACGGGCATCCTCAAGTGACGCCAGCGTTTCTTTTTGGGCGGTGATATCCCGAACCGTGGCAATAAAAAAACCATCTGCGTCGTCCGCGATTGTCTCGCCGCTTCTCGCAAGCGTAATCTCAACTGGAAATACTGAACCATTTTTACGCATACAGTTTAGTTCAAACGGGTAGTCGACCAGCTCAGCTCGATCGAAAATAGGACCGACGATTTCCGGTCTTACATCGGCTGCTATTCTCGGATCAACAGAGGTCGTGCGGCTGGCGATAAGCATATCGACGAAACGTTTACCTGTAATCTCCGATTCGGTGTAACCGAATATTCTTGTCGCAGCAGGATTAAACGTCAGTATTTGTGTGCCGTCGGACGCGAACGTTATGATGCCGTCGACCGAGTTGTTAATAGTCGCCTGAGAGCGCCCCACAGCGTCTTCAAGTTTCTCAATAAGGGAGTTGTAGTGCCCGGCAAATCTACCAGCTTCGGTAAACGGTTCAACAGGAGCTCGCTGGCTAAGGTCCTGACTTTCGGCTTGATTATCAATGGCTGTAAGCAGACTACTGAAAGGATCTGTCGCTTGATGCTCGGAGATATTCAGTCCAATCAGCTCACCTTGTTCGGTGACACGTATTGGCCACACCCGATTCAGCAAACGCATACCAGCGGAGCACACCAGAAAGGTCCAGGCTCCGCAGACAACGACACCTGTGACCTGAGCACCCAATTGCTGGACGCGGTTTAGACCTGTGCCCAGTATCTCAAGATCGCCGAACAACGCCACGCATAAGGTGCCAGCAATACCCGCCCCCAGGTGAACCGGTATCGCTGCCACCGCATCGTCAATCCTGAAGGTGTCGAGTAATTTCTGAACCGCGAGTGCAGCACCGGCGCCAATCATCCCAACGAAAACCGCGGAGATTGTAGAAAAGGCGTGTATGCCAGCTGTTACCGACACCAAACCTGACAGGATGCCAACTATTAGTACCTCAATTTCGATGCGTCCTCTTATAACAATACTCAAACCCATGGCCGTTAGCAGGCCGGCCGAACCCCCGATCAACGTGTTGACGATAATACCGACAACAGAAGCGTCGAACGACAGAGTGCTGCCACCGTTGAAGCCGATAATCCAACCAAGCGCGAGGAGCAAAGTACCAAGGCTCGCAAGCGGAATATTTGCACCGGCAATTGTTTTAGTCGCGTCTGAATCATAGCGACCCGTGCGTGGCCCCAGAATCAGCACGATTGCAAGTGCTGCCCAGCCACCGACGCTGTGCACAACCGTCGAGCCTGCAAAATCGACAAAGCCGCGCATCGCAAGCCAGCCATCGGTCATGCCTTTGTCAATGCCATGCCAGGCCCAGTGTCCAAAAACGGGGTATATAAGGCCCGACACCAGCGCTGCGGCACACAAAAAGCCACCTATTCGCATACGCTCGGCCACGGCCCCTGAAAGAATGGTGACAGCAGCACTGCAGAACATCAGCTGAAACAGGAAAAATGCAATTGAGAACTGACGTTCGGGTGACGCGCCTGACAGATCAGACATGAAACCGCTGTTACCAAACCAGCCCGTGTCGCCACCGTACATCAGGCCGAATCCAACTAACCAATAAAGCATGACTGCGATGCAGAAATCGCTGATGTTTTTTACCGCGACATTGATGTTGTTTTTTTGTCGGGTCAGGCCCGTCTCAAGACACAGGAAACCAGCTTGCATTAAAAAAACAAGCCCTGCGCACAGCACCAGCCACAGGATGTCGATAGGCATGTATTCCACTGATCTAAGTCCCTCTTGTTCAGTCAGGCTTGAATTCTATACAACTTTCTCTT
>CAZYRP010000029.1:0-37499 GCA_964649465.1 uncultured Granulosicoccaceae bacterium
TGGACACTATTGTTCTCTCGATTTGCTGCCTTCGATAGGCGGTCTTGGTCGGACGTTTACGATTGTCACGACAGGCATCAAGAAAAACCAGATTGACTCTTGCCTGAGATTCCATTTGTCTTAGTACAGTTTGTAGCGGCAGTGTTTCAAGATCTATATCAATTTCCCTGGAAAGAGTGGCATCCGTCGGCACCAGATAGTTGTTGTCCTGAAGCTGAACAGCGTGGCCTGAGTAATAGAACAATGCCACCTCTGCACCCGGGAGCTTCTGGCTAAATTGCCTGACACGGGCTTTCAACTCACTTAGATTGGTGTCTGTTCCTTGCACGACGTCAAAGCCAAGTGTTTTAAGCTTGGCATGTCATATCTACAGAATCATTACCTGGGTTGGCAAGGCGTGGAACATTTTGGTAAGCACCATTGCCTATAATCAACGCTACCCTATTTTCTGCATCGGCTCCGTTGGTCCAACAAAGCAACACAAATATGACGCATAAGTTTGGGTATTTTTTTAAGCAAATCTTACAATTTTCGACTCGGTTCATGACTTAATAAAAAGAGCGCTTGAGGTTTGCATCATCGGTGTTTTTCTTCGGAACATTTTTTTCTCTGTTGAGTACTATCAACTCTAACGAATCAGAACTATCGATAAGCCGTATCGATGCGCCATATGGTCGGCTGAGTTCACCGCGATAGTTATCTTTGATAAACGGAATGGCTCTAAGTATCAGAGCCAGTGCCAGCCCGGGGTTTTTTGATACGTATTCAGATGATGCCTGATTGATCTCATATCCGTGGCCGAATTCATCGATATGCGACAGCCAGTTCTGGAGTCTTGTTGGTAAATTGTTAATCGATACAGAGCCAAGAAAAGCGATTTGAATTTTCATGTAGCCATCTCTCATTAGAGTGCTGAGTTGCTGATCAAATCGTTCAGTGTCAATGAAAGTCACGGTGACTGTGTTGTTGCTATTTGTGTTGGCAGAGTTGTTTCCACTAGTGCTACATCCGCTCATCAGTAGCAGTACAACTGCAAACACAGTACAGTGTTTCACGGCAGTATACCGTCCGATGAGTGTGGGGCAGGGTCGGGCGTATTGAGCAGCCCGACCTGTCGGAGAGTAATCACAAGGTAAATCGATCACTCCCGGCAGATGGCAGTGGACTTTGCGTGTTGCCACCACTATCGGGAGCTTCTAATAACACTCCATCATTGCCTTCACCCAACACCATCGTAGTGACTTCGGCTATAGTTGCATCCATTTCCGGTGTAAGGCCACCACCCCAGTCTTGCAATTCTGCGATCTGTTTCTGTCGGATCAACTGTGCCTCAAGTCGTTCTACCCAGCCTGACGCCGCTCGCATGTCAAGGTAGATCTCGCTGGCCATACTCATCATTGATTGCCCCTGATTTTGCGAAATCATTCTAAATTGCCGTTCGAAAATGGAAGACATGCTTCTGCCGCTTGTGGTGGGGCCGCTATAGGGCTGGCGAACATCTCTGCCATCGTTTAGCAATGCATTTTGAAGTTGATCCGGTGTTCTCTTGCGACCCAATTCGGTTGCAATCCGTTTTTGCAGCATTTTCTCTGTGTTTTGCACTGAGCGCTTAACTTCCGGTAATTTTTCTGCCATTTTATCCAGCATAGTGATGTAGGAGGCAGATAGTTGCGAGATAATCTGACTGCAGCCAGCGCTGCCACTGGCGTCTCCTTCGCAGTTGGAATTTTTAAACAATTCCTTTTGCTTTTGCATGCGTTGAACAATTTCGCTCATACCACTTTCCATTTCCCTTGCAGCATCGCGAGTAACAGCAAGCTCTGCAGTGACGGCCTTGGGGAAAAGGCTGATCTGTGGTCCTGAACTCTGAGCCAGTGCTGTACCCAGGGAAGCAGCTGTGGCAATTAATGCTGCGGCTATTTGCGATCGTGTTTTAGTTCTGCTTGCTGTCTTCATTGGGATCTCCGATGTGCCATGTAGAATTAACTGTGGTCTTTGTTGTAGTTAACGTACTTACCGGCTGTAAATTACACATGACTGGCTGAAAATAGCTTGAGTATTCGTTGGATCCGTAGAAATTACTTGTCTAACGTCAATCCTGCATCCGTCAGTCTGTTGCGCAGACTTTCCCGTTCGGACTGTGAGACGTAAGAAAACACAATATGGTAGCCCTGCGTGTCTCTGACTACAAAAAGCGGGTGTTCAATTAGCTTGCTCAAATGTTCCGCGAACGAACGCGCCCGTATTTCGGCATTGAAGGGACCCCAAAAACGCTCATTCGTTAGTTCCGTGGTTTGCGACTCAATCGGTTTTGTTAAGGGCGACCCGATGTCGCTTAATTGGGTGTCAGTTGAGGAATTCTGCGCATCAATTGAAGGGTCAGGCTCTGGAGTGGGGCGGTAGTCAGGTGTAGATGTGGCATTAGCCGCTGCAGAGTTATCTGGTTCCGCCATATACGCTTCGCTTGTAGCGTTGTTAACGGCATATTGTTCCGACATCGATAGCCCCGCTGGTGATCCCTCAGGTGTGTGATGAAAATCTGTAGCCGTTGAGCCTGGCAATTTTTCCGGGGTTGTTGTGGCGGCTTGATAATCGCCCTGCTTTTCTGGTAACTCACTGGTAGTCGATTCAGGGTTTGAATTCTCGACTGCTGATCTGTCGAGTTGATCAGAAATGTGTTCGTCTGAGACGATCTCTGAAGCTGTTGAGGTGGCAAATTCGGCCGTAGTGGGTCCGTTTGCTGATGCACTGTCTCCGTTGGCACGCTCTTGCGATGGCTTGGTTGGATAGCGTGCCAGTCTGTCTGAATTTTCAGTATCTGCTGCGGCGACAACGTTGCTGGCATCGCCGTCCAGAGCGCTGTCGATTGTTTGCTGGCGAGGCTGTGAAGCCAACAAATAAATCACTG
Organism: uncultured Granulosicoccaceae bacterium; assembly: GCA_964649465.1. Classification (GTDB taxonomy): domain Bacteria; phylum Pseudomonadota; class Gammaproteobacteria; order Granulosicoccales; family Granulosicoccaceae. The sequence continues at coordinate 2,909 of CAZYRP010000029.1, forward strand.
TCGCCACCACACAGAGAAATCCGGTAACAAAACCTGATTTACTGGCATTCACTTTAAGTCACCTCGCTTCAGACAGATTACATGATTGTGTGCGTCTTCAATCTTTATTCAATAGCAATAGTCACGGCGTGGCTGGACTCTGGTGCTTTATCATCTTCATTCAGCATCAACCCTTTTGTTGTATCCGTTGGAGGTTGAAACACGGCCTTAATTATATGCTTGCCAATTTCACCATCATTAGTAGCAGACACACTGATAAAGCCCTTGCCGTCTACATCGCGTGTGGTTATGGGTTCCTGTTTGCCTGATCCATCTGGGTCGATAAGATACAAGGCAACCTTGCCTGGCTGACTAGCGCCAAATACGATATGAACGGTGTCACCTTTCTGGTAACCCGGTTTGTCAGTGGCAACAAAGGTAATCACCGGCTCTTCCGGAACACCGTCGTTGTCATCGGCAGCGGGTTGCACAGGAATATTCTCGATCGGTACATCAACACGAACCAATGTTGCTTCGGCCACAACAACTTGCTGGTTTGTGCCACTTGAAGTATTCGTTGTCGTTGATGAATTGTTAGCGTTTGAGGGTGCTTGGGTATCTTCGGCTGGTGCGGTAGTAACTACTTGTACTTCCGACTCTCCATCCTCGAGTTCGCGTAACACTATTCCCTTGGAGCCGAAACGATCCTGCATATCCTGTGCGCCAATTACCGAGAAATCTCCAGCCTTGCGTTGTTTGGCGAGCTCCAGATCAATATATCGGGTTGATGCTATTGCATAGACAGGTTCGCTCGCTACGCTGCCGTCGGCGCGGAAAGCGACGTTTGAATTCGGAACTTGCATAGCGGTGTTAGCGGGGTACTTGTTTTGCTTTTGCATATTGTTCGGTAGTATCAAGGCGTAATCACCTTGAGGTGTCACGGTGTAAATATAAAGAAATACATCCTGGTTGGCTTTGAGCGTGAATTCCAGAGCTTCCTCAAAATCAAATGCTGGCTTGACTGGCTTGAACTGAAATTCGAGCGAAGCTGGTGCCGAGGTTGAGCTGACAAAAACCGTCCTTTGGTCTGCTGACGCGAATTGTGTGGACATTGAAATACCAAGGACCAGAATACTGGCGATCTGTCGTGCGAAAACGTTAAATTTCATATGCTGATTTCTCGAGGTAATGTAGGTGCATGATTAATTAGGGTCTAGCGTATGTAGCCTTCGGCGCGCAGCCGAGCCATAGCGCGAGTTTTTTCAGCAGGGTCCCGGTACACCAAAACCACATCGTAATCACCGACGTGCTCTTTGCTCTTAAACCAATCGAAGCGAAATTTTGGCAATACACTGCTTATGTGTTTTACATAGCCGTCGGCCTGATATGGTCTGCTGAAGTAAGTCAGGCGGATTTTGAAATCTGTATCGTAGGCCGGTTCCTGAGGGCTTTGAGCTTTGCCAAGCACGAATTGCAGATGGTTATAGATGTAGCCGCTATACCACTTGGCTCCGTCTGGCATAGTGGCAGCAGTTTTGATTCTTCCTGGTCCGTAGTTGTAAGCAGCTAATGCCAAATGGTATTCGCCCTTGTAGCGATCAACGAGGCCTCGCAAGTACCGTGAACCTGCCTTGATATTTGGGCACGGCTCATGAAGTTGTTCGATACGATCAAAGCCCAGATCCTTGGCTGTACCAGGCCAGAGAATCTGCATCACGCCGCGTGCATTAGCCTTTGAAATAGTTTTTGGATCGAAATCGCTCTCGCCGCGTGCTACTGCAAGCAGAAGTGTCAGTGGTAGTTTGTGTGTTTGTGCTGCGTCTTTAAAACAGCTTTGGAACGGGAATTTATCATCGGCCATGTCGGGCTTTTCGCTGTTTTGGTAGGTTTTCCAAAGTTCCTCAATATTTGACGGTGGTGGCTTCTTCGCGGCCAGCACCATTGCCGGCAAAAGCATTGCCATGGCTAGCGAAAATATCGCACCGATTTGAGTAGATCGTGACATGGTCGATTTCCATTATCTGTTAGCGAAAATAACGTACTGGTGACGCAAAAGTGACAAGTTTTGGTGTGCTGGTGGATTAATTATCGGTGGAAATGGTTAGCTGTTTCGCAGCTGCGACAGTTCTTTCTCAGCGTCGCTTGTCTTAAAGTGCCCGTATATTTACAATGTGTAACTTTTGAACAGTGACCGGAATTCGTCGCAGCCTGGAGTTTCCAGACTGGCTTTGGATGAATTGGCAACTGTGGCAGCTTAGTTCGTTGCGAGAGTGAATTATGGAAAATTGGGCCGAGCGATTTCTTACCCAGTCGTGGAAGTCAGTGCTGCGAAAGCGGGTGTACGCTACCAGAGGTAATCTTTCAAATGTCGACGAGCTGGTCGATGACATGCTGCAGGATGTTCTCGAAAAGATAGCCAGGGATATTGATGGCAAACAATCTATCGAGATTTCAAATAGCTACTTCATTACCAAATTTGACTGGGTTCTGAATGATAACTACCGACGCATAAAAGGTCACATCCGACCACCCCAGGCTTTCATTGACAATGTTTCAGACAGAGACCTTGCCAACGATGTATTCAAGCAGGTTTGTCTCCTAGGAAATTCACAGGAGTCTGCTACCGGACATATAAAGCGTCTTACGGAGCTGGGAAAGCGACAATACCCCTTCGATGCGCATCAGGTAGCAGAGGCAGTTGAGTTTATAAAAAGCAATGGAATCTGCCAACCACCGCGTAGCTTCTTCTCTATAGATGGGAGTCCGGATGAGGATGAGGGCGATGGTGGCAACGCCGTTTTTGAGCCGTTGGATGAAGGATTTGAACCAGATATCGAGGAAAGTGTTGACCAGGGTAGGCAGCTTGTCCAGATGCTGCTGGCTTCGCAAGCGGATCAGGTTTCTGAATCTTTTGAAGATTTGCACAGACGATTTTTGGCCGATGAGGTGATTGACGACGAACAGCGCATGATATTGCGGTTGCAATTCAGCACTGGAGAGAAAGTTCCCGATGACATTGCTGCCGGATTTATGGATATGAAATCTCATACCTTGCGGCGTCGGCGTACCAAGGCTCTAAACAGTATTCGAGAGTGGCTGGAGACTAGCGGATTCGGCTTTAGCAATCTATAAGTAGTTGTTCCTTACCTGGAGTCCACTGTTGTTAGTTTTTGTTACACGTACTTGTGTGTAAGTGTGTGTCTCAGCTATACATTCTTGGAAGGAATTATGTATTGCCGAAATGAGCGCCAGCTGGCTGTTCGGTAAGAGTTTAACTTGGTCATCACCCAGATAAATTATCAGCGAAAGCCGTCAATATTGATTGGCTTGTCCGTTATTAGTCACCATAGAGTATCCAAATTGTGGCAGCAGCTAGCACCCACCTTACCAGTGACTGGCTGCCCCCAAGTTGGTATTTAACTAAGGTGGTTAAATGAACAATGATAACCGTGACCAGCAAACAGCCCTGATTGGGTTGGCGCTGGGTCAGGCAGAACCAATTGGACGAGCGCCTGATCTGCTAGAAATTGACCAGTGGATCAGAGGTGACATTACCCTCGGCTCTTCCCGTCGCCGGGAAGTGCAATCACATTTAGCAAATAGTGCCAGCAGTTTTTCTCAGTGGCGTGCACTGATGCAAGCACAGCTGTGGCTAGATGAGAACGATCTTGATGATTCAAGAAAGTTGGCATCCCTTGGTGTTGCGCTTGGACACAAGCAACCGTTAGGCACTAAGCCAGACTTGTTGGAAATTGACCAATGGTCTCGAGGAAAGATTAGTCAAGACCGCGCATCCGAAGTATTGAGCCACGTTGCAAATGATCCAGAGTGTTTTAGGCATTGGCGCTCCCTGCGCGAAGCACAAGACTGGCTCGATAATGAAGAAAGCGAGCTAGAAATAGATGCTGAGTTGGATTACGGTTCCAGCGCTCGACTCGCAGGTATAGGTCTGGCACTCGGTCGTGCAGAACTGCAAGGTGAATCGCCCGATTTACTGGAGCTGGATCAGTTTATCGCAGGACGAGTTAGTGCAGAGAGGTCTGCAGAGATTCGCAGTCATATCGCTTCTGATCCCGAATGTTTTAAGCAGTGGCAATCACTGCTGCAAGCACAGCAGTGGCTTGACGATCTGGATGAGACAGACGATAAAATCGACACGCAGAATAATAAAGCTACAGGTAATAATTCTGAGAGCACTCAGGAGCCCGAAATGGTTCGGCAGCCAGCCGAGTTGCCATCCGCTGAGCAAATTTCACCGGATAACATAAAACCAGTGAATCAAGGTGTGAGGAATGTTGTAGATCTTATCAAGGACGTTGTCGATGTACGCTGGATCGGTATCGCTACCGCTGCAGTTTTTGTAGCGATGGTCGCATTGCCAACCTTTCAAGTTACGCCACTTTCGTTTGATGATGAGTATGATCGCTACCAGTCGCTTGGTGCGCCTGTCCCAGCTTCTCCATGGCTCGTCGGTACTACTAAACAGTTACAGGCACCTCACCAGGAATTGCTGGCCTTCAGGAGTGGCGTTTCAGCTGCGATTCGACAGATACAGACTTCTCAAAGTCCTGGTTGGAGTGACTGGCTGGAACGATTGCCGCCGGCGGAGAAAAATCCGTGCGCAAGTTCATCAGCTGATGACTGTACACCGGTGATAGAAAAGATGGTCAATGCCGGGCACTGGTCAGTGTTAACGCTTGCGACGTGTGAAGCAGGTGAATCATCCGCTCGGTCTGAATTGCTAGCCGCACTCGACGAGAAGTGGCAACTTATTGTAAGTGACGCAGAGAGCCCTGGTCCGACCGCCCGGGATATTATATCTCTCGGCAAAATCTCCAGTGTATGTGACCGTGCGCAGGCTGGATTATCAATGGCGGTACCTGCGCAGTAGCAAGTCAAAGTTTCAGTAGGTATTGATTGACAACATCTGGCTGTTGTTGCGTAAAATGGACGAATATAAGAGAGAGTTGAGAACTTCTCTCGCAGGGAGCCACGGTGGGGATTGATTGCGTAAAGAAATTACAGGTAAAACCAATTAAACGATTGGCGATCAGTATTTGTAAAACGAACTATCGCTTATTGATTGGTTTTTTTGTGTTGTGCCTGTCTGCTATTTACAGCTCTGGTTCTCTGGCAGCGAACCGGATAGCATTTGTCATAGGCAATGGCGCCTATAAAGATGTAGCTGCACTGCGCAACCCCGAGAACGATGCAACCGATGTAGCAGAACGACTGGTAGCGCTTGGTTTTGAGTTGCACGAAGGTAAAGTGCATTACAACCTGTCAGAACGCGCGCTGCTGACCAAATTCAATCAATTCAAATGGAGCGCGCGCGATGCGGAGATTGCGTTTCTCTATTTTGCCGGCCACGGAATGCAATTTGATGGTGCTCCGCATCTGTTACCGATAGACATACCCGATGCAGATCTAAACATAGTGAAAAGAGAAGCGATCTCACTGAATTCACTTCTGGATCAGCTCGATGGTCAGGCAAGCTTAACGATTGCGGTATTCGACGCCTGTCGAGAGATCCCGGAATACCGACGTGCGATCCAGCGAGTCACCAGAGGTGGAAGCCAATCATCGTGGCGTGGATTGTCGCGACCATCAGTGCAAATGGCATCGTCGTTGGTCGCGTACTCAGGTGGTTCAGGAGAGTTAGTAGCAGACGGAGTGGGTCGCAATAGTCCTTATACGAAGATTTTGTTGAGGAATCTGGATCGTGAGATAAGCGGTCCAGGACGCAATGATGCACCGGATTTTTTCTCAGAAGTGTCGTATCAGTTCAGACAAGAGAACAGAGGTCAAAGACCAGAGGTTATTAATCAGGGGGTTAGGCCGAATCACTACTTTTTATCAGAGCGGCAGAACCCGAATCCGCCTCAGGAGAAAACGGAGGTTGCGCAGAATAAAAAGCAACCCTCGTTGATAGAGCTGGAATGGTGGAATCTTGCAAAGGAAGGCGGATCAGCGAATTCGTATAGAACTTATCTTGAAAAGTACCCGGCAGGAGAGTTTGCGGAGATCGCGAAAATTCGAGTATCAAGGTTAGAAGACGAGCTGCAGGAGCCTTCTAATGTAAAACAAAATGTTCAAGATAATGTTCAGGATCCTGAAACACCGAACAGTCTTGGACAAGCACCTGAGCGAGTCAAGACGGATGTGCCAGAATCTGGTGCGCGTGAACGCGTCACGCAACGCGTTTGGCGCGAGACGCAAAACACAGGGACTATCAGTGCACTAAAAGAATTTTTGGAGAAATGCGGCGGTGCATGTGAGTTTCAGTCCGAGGCGTCGGCCCGTTTGCTCAGTATCGAAGAGCATCAAATTGACTTCAAAGAGTACCTTCGAAATAACGCACTCACGACTGGTGAAAACGGAACAGCACTCAAGTCAATTCTGTCAGTAGAAAGATTGGTGCCGAAGGATTCGTGGTTAGTTGATGCACGTCAGGAAGTAGCAGAACGCTATTTACAATTATCTCGAGCACAACAGCAAGCGAGAAAGTTTCAATCTGCAAAGCGTTTAGCGCTTAAAGGGCTAACAGTGGCAAAAACCGAAGCTTTGTTGGAACTGTCTCGCAAACTGGATGAGAGTATTGCGCGAGGTGATCAGAAAGAGATTGTGGAGCAGTCGGACAATGAAGGTATTCCAACAACAGAAGAAAATGACACGCGGATAGCAGGATCGATATTTACTTTACCACCGGGTCATATTAGGGAGAGCGGTGGAGCAGTTAATGTCACTGTTCTTGTAGAGAGTGAAAATAAGATCAATAACGTTAATTTACACTGGTCGACAACTCCTTCCTTCTCGTTCCCGAATATCCAAAAATTGTCTCTCCAATCAGGTACGTCTAATGGAAAATTTATTTATACAGGGCTTACCGCTACCGTTCCTGGGCCCAAGTTGTATTACTATTTTAGCGCGAACGATAAAAATGGTCGGCATACTTCTAAAAATACATTAACGTTTGATTTCAAGACATCAAAAGACACACGTCTGCCAGCACGAAACTCAAACAGTGAAGTCGTACCGACACAAGAAAAAATAGACTCACAAATAGCAGGGCCGAAAATCACTTTGCCGTCAGATCATATTTGGGTGAGCAGTAGAGGAGCGACGGTGAGCGGTAGAGAAATAAAATTTACTGTTCATGTGGAGAGTGAAAATAAGATCAACAGCGTTGATTTCTACTGGTGGACAGGGTCCCGCTCGGTGCGGAGGATCCAGAAAATGGCTCGCCTAAACTCTGACAGGTCTGATGGAAAATTAGTCTACACCGAGCTTACCCCAGCATATCGAGGGAGCACGTATGAATACTATTTCATCGCGACTGATGAAAACGGCCAAAGGACTTCTATGGGTAGCGCTGCATCGCCACTTACATACAAGGTCAAACGTTGGTAGTGGCTCAGTTTGGAAATTCAGGTGAAATTCAAACTGAGCCACTACCCAAAAATTACTAATAAATCGAGAAAGAAAAATGGTAACGATATACTGATTGGCAGCGGTAAGGAATATTTCGATCGGTGGTGGCAGCTACTATGTATCTATACTAATTAGTCGAATCTAAGAATACATGATTGATTCGGTAGGTAACATTTTACATGACAATATCAATAGGCTAACAAGCTCATTCTCGACCGGTAGTTGGGATACTTGGTTTGAAATTCTGGTCGCTTATGCAAGCCTGTAATTTTCAGTTGGGGATTTGCGAAAATAGCATACGTCAAGTTGACAAAATACTCAAAGAAGTCGAATTGTAACTATTAATGGTGAAGTTATTTTCCTGATGTTTCGAAAGGTTTGTGCCCCCCCCCCAAGGCAAACGGTACGTTTAAAAACATAAAGTAAAGTTCTTATTAATTCGAAAGTTATGCGCTGCGCTAAATTAGACCCATCTGTATCTTTGGTACGTTGTCAGCGTTATGGCATGCTGGGTTAGTGCAACGTGTAGATTGCGTGGCCAAGGTCAACAATGATAGCCGGAAGTAAATAACCATTCTTATCGCAGTAACTCAATGCCGTTATCAATAGCGAACTTACGTAAATCCTGTGCCTTAGCCATATTTATCTGGTGCGATGCGTCTTGTTCCAGCATGCCTATCATTGCGTTGACTGCCATCGGATTGCCTTGATCTGCTGATGTAGCTAGCCACTGTATGGCACCAGGCTCATCGGTCCATCCTGGTTTTCCGTTGGCGTCCCGAAGTCGACCAGACATCAGCAAGCCGGAAAGAAAAAATTGGCCATCCGAATCACCCGCTTGTGCGGCTTCGCTTAGCCAGCGATGCGCTTCTGAAGCGTCGGCTTTGAGGCCGTAGCCTCCTTGCATATGAATGAAGCCCAGTGCTCCCATGGCCCACGGTTTTCGATCTCCCGGCACTTTTCGCAACCAGTGATTTGCCTCTTTCCAGTTAGTATATGGCTCCTGTATGTTCACGTAGAAATCGGAAAGAAAGAAAAGCGCCAGCTCATCATTCTCGTTTGCGGCACGGATCAATGACGATTCGGCCAAATCTAGATCGAACGGAAAGCCGTACTCACCGGTCATTGATAACCAGCCCAAACTGCGAATTGCACCCAACGATCCGCGGTTGCCTGCTTCACGATAAAGCCGTGTAGCGGAGTCGTGATCGACTTCGCCGCCCTCACCGGTGACAAGCATATCTGCGAGCTTTTCCATCGCACCCAGATGTTTTTGTTTTGCAGCTCGCTTGAACCACTCAAAAGCGAAAGGCAGGTTTACCGGAGCTCCGTGCTCACCTTTAAAGTGTGCGGTTGCATACTGGTACTGTGCTTCGGCATCATTGCTTTGTGTCGCTCTGTTATGCAGATCTTGCAAAATCTTATTTGTGCCGGAGTTTGTGTTTGGATCGTAAACACCCGAATTATTCTCACGTGACTCCATGTATTCGAGAGCGAGATCATAGAAGTTTGGAATAGAACCGGCACCGGTAGCCTGATCATGAGCGCGCAGGCAGCTTTGAACGCACTCAACATCGTTTTCATAAGCGCTGCAATAGCCGCAGTCCGGTATTGCCATTGAAATCGTAGGCCACGTGGCAATGGATATTGCCAGTGCTGTCGGTTGAACCGTTCTCTTGAACCATTGGAATATTGGTGGATTCGATGGTAGCTGCAATCCTGGCATTTTAAAGATATCGCGAATGTGTTGGTCACTCACTAGATTTGTGCTCCTAATATTTTTGTTAGGCAAAGGTAAGCCCTGGTGGGCGGGTCTATTTTCCTTCGATTGAAATATTCGTGGCTTGTGTTGAATCTGGTAAGTTTTGCACGATTTTCCCGATCAAAGTTTTGCGTCAGTTAGAATACGAAGTATCTTACCGCGGGTAAGATGGCCTGTAGCCAAAGTCGGGTTGCGTCGTACCTGGCGAGATCGGTATTCCCATGTTCTGATCATTTTACGTGTCGCTGGCCCCATCACACCGTCGACCGCCAGTTGAGTGCCGCTGGCGTAAATTTGATTTAAAGCCCGCTGGACCATCAGTATATCTTCGGTTGTAAGATTTGCCGCTGCTTCCTCGCTTTTTGCTTTGCTTACGTCGTACAGTGGACCATGATTTGTCAATTTTCCAGTGTTCACACAGGTTAAGGTGCAGCCGACAGGGTCTCTATTGTCCAGACAATGGATACACTGATGTTCGGCAATAACCGGGTTTGTGGTTAGGGATAAAAGACAACAACATGTCAGGCTTATGCGAGCGATAGTCCACGATTGATTACGTAAAAAGAGGTGTTTTCTGAAAGTACACCGCTGGATATTATTTGTCATTCAAGTCTCTCCATTCAAATTGTTAGGATTTTTAGGATTTACATTATTAGGCGACAACCAATTTTCCGAATATGAATTGGAAATAGCCGTATACGCATGATATCGATAACAGCAACCGATGAACGTCAGACTGACTTCACGGATTAGATCAGGCCCCTAATTGCAGGCTCGTTTGTTATAACGTACCTCGCTGATCAGATTTAACTATGGTGCGCCGGGAATTACACCGCAATTAGAAAATAATCGCTTTTTTGTTGTAATATCCCGGCAGAAAATTGCATTTTGATTTTCAAATTGCTTATAAGTGGGTGTTTAAAATTAACTGAAAATTGCGGAAGTACTTAAAGTACCGCTGGATTCCGGAATGGTGAAGTAGTTTTAAACTAGCGCTGACAGACAGAAATGGCCGAAGTGATTCTTTATGGTAGTGCTGATGCGCTGTTGCGTTACCAGGTACCTGAAAACGGAAAGCCTATGCGGGGACTAACAACCTCAAAACCGGTTAGCACAGTTACACTACCGGTCGCTGGCCGTTGTTAGTCGGCGATCAAACACTTCTCAGTTTTATGACGCCAGAGCTAAGGTGGCTTGAAGCGTTTCTATAAGCAGCTCGGAGGTGATTTACTCTCAGATCGGACATCGCAAAATTGAGACGAGTTGATTTAGCGCGACTGCCACCATAGCATGACACTATTCTCGAGATCGCCGGATAAATACTGCCTGTACGACAGTCCAAATCTGGAGGATCGCGGCTTTAATAAGGTGCGCCACACAACTGATGCGGAAATATATTTGCCACCGTCAATCTCAAGATCCTGTGAAAAGCAATTGTTGCATTGAGCTATCTCTCTGTTCGCATTGGTAATGGCTGTATATCCAGCACCCACTCGGTATTGCCACCGTTGGTTGTTCGATACTGGGTTTTCGTAGAATACTTCCGCGTTTATTGGAATCGCATCCGCTTCTGACTCTTCGATTTTTACGAAACCTGAATCGTCAACTACGACATTGCTAAAGCTCTCGTTATCGTCGAAGTTAAGGAAACCGATTCCCAGTGAAACGCCGAAACCTGTAACCGCGGTAAGTGATACACCCAGTTCCAGCATACCTGCGTCATCATTCAGGCCCTGAGCTTCTGTCGCGCCTTTACTGAGAGAGGTAGAGTTGTACGTCAGATAGATTGACCTCTTTGATTTTTTCTCTGGTTGAGATGCTCGGTAGATTGAGACGACACTCGAATCGGCGGCAATAGAGCTTGAATGACTCACTGGATTATCTGCGTGTGCCGAAAAGCCGGATGTGAGACAACTGATAAGAATAAGAGTTTTAATTTTCATGTGGAATGTATGTACCGTGTTTTGACAATGTATCGAGCACTCATCTGTAGTTCTAGCAACGTACCTGATTCACCGAATTGATAATGCCTATGTAAACACGATTGGTTGAGTGGTAGTCGTTGGCACTAAGACGCAGGAAACAGAGGAGTAGGGGGTCGTGTTTGTCAATATGGGGCCGCACGTACGTTATTATGAGAAATTACGCTTACTGAAACCAGGTGTCATAGGGAGTGTTTGTGACCTCACAATTTATTAACGGTGCAATTGTATTTGCAATCGTACTGCTGTTTTCATGTGGTGATTCTTCGCCTGAAGATTCGAAGAGGAAAGCGTTGGAATTACGTGACTCACGACAAGGGCAATGTGGCGATGCGATATTGGATGCTTCCGGAGCGCCCCTGGTCGCAGTTAGTGAGCCATTGCTGTATCGCGAAGAAAGCGGCTACTACAGAGTGGGTCTGCTGGCGTCGGAAAAAGTGCTGGAGAGTTATCCCGAGCGGTTAAGTATTGTTCGTCAGGAGAACGCTGATCCTCAGGCGATTTCCGTACTCGAACTTCTTCAGGTTTGTCAGGTAGAAGACCAGTTGAATGATGCTGAGGTTCTGGTGAATGAGGGCGACTGGGAGGCCGCGAAGGTATTGGGCTTCCATAACGACGGAAAGTCGGTTGCCATTCTGAAGAACGATAGTAAGGAGACGGTTGGCTACCAGTCAGTTCGCTTTTTCGTGCTAGGAGATAACAGTGAACGTAATTAGTTTTGCGATCATTACAGCTTTATTGGTATCAGGCACCATAGCAGAAGCACAACAGTTTCCGTCAACAGAACCATTTGTTCCGTTTAACGATAACTCGCGGACAATCCATGGCGAACCAGATTTTGAAAAAGTAATTCAATTCGCGCCGAGCACTGAAATAAGTCAGTTGGGTAAAGGGGTGGCGCATCTCGTTATAAACAGGGAGTCGACATGCAGCGGTTTTCTGGTTGCGCGGAATGTGCTGATGACCAATGAGCACTGTGTCGTGCATGACGGTCGGACTTTACACCCATCCAGGATTGAAGTCTTTATGGAGCACTACCAGGACGATAGCCTGGGAGATCTGAATGCGCGTGCACAAGAGTATCTGGCCATCGACAAGCCACTGGATTACGCATTGATCGTACTTGATCAACCGCTGGCAGAACGTTATCCGGTAATGGAGTTAAGTGCTGACATTCCGGCTAGTCGCGGTCAGGTTAAGGTTATTCAACACCCACAGGCACGATCGAAGGAGGTATCGCGACGAAATTCAGAGATTATAGAGGTTTATCGAGACCATAACGTGATTCACTATCTAGCTGATACCGAGGGCGGATCATCCGGAGCTCCCGTATTCTCCTTGCACGGGAAACAGGTTATAGCCCTGCATCATGCAGGCAGCAGCAAAGGCTTCAATGAGGGCATATTAATGGCAGCTATTCTGGAGGATCTGAATTCGACTGCCGCTCCTTCGGCGACCGGCACTCGATGGCAGCAGCATGAGCGAATGGTTGACAACGGAAAACATCTTCGTATAAGCGCTGATAATAGCTCCTACGCGTTAGGGCAAACTATGTCTATGCGCATAGACATCCCGCACAGTGGTTACCTGCACGTCATTAATATATCTCAACAGGACGAGATGATATTGTTGTTCCCCAATCAGTTTGATCGGAACAATCGCGTCAACGCCGGTCAGATGGTTTTTCCGACAGACTCAATGCCGTTCAAATTCACTGCTAACGAACCCACCGGTGCGCAGTTGGTAGTTGCTTTGCTGACTAGTGAGCCACTTGATTTGTATTCTGAGTCGAACCAGGCAGGCAGGGCGATATTCGCACCGATGAATAGCCGCTCAATGGGTTCTATGAGCCGCTTTACTTCTCGCTCAGGTCACTATTGGGCTGGCAAAGTTGAGACAAGAATTATCAGATAGTCGTATCGCTTTATGGTGTATTTGGATCTTGGTTTGCCCAATTGAATTATCGGAAATCTTCCCATCTGATAGCAACCACCGTGCATCAAAACCATTTGCAGTTATACGCTGCAGAATTCAATTGCCTTCATCCTTCATCCTCAAATCCACTGCCTCAATCCTCAATACTTCTAATCCCCACATCCATAGTTTCTGACTTCTAATCGTCTTATAACTCCGTTCCAAACTCCTTGGCTGTAGGACTTGCCACTGATGTCCCCAGTGATGAGATGCATCCATCTACGCACACCTATGCAGACGCTCATTGTCAATTCGACCACGTAAAGACCGAAACTTCATTAGCACTGTTTAGTGCAGGATGCCGATTACTTTCCAAGTAGCGGGTCGATCAATGTTCCCTGATAAATTAGTTCGTAGTGCAGGTGAGGGGCGGTAGAGCGGCCGCTGCTGCCCACTGCACCAATCTGCTGACCACTTGTAACCGGCGAGCCGACGATTAAATTGTCAGCAAAGGCTGAAAGGTGCGCGTAGGCAGTCTCGAATCCGTTGGAGTGTCGTACGCGAATGTACTTGCCGTAGCTGCTGCTCACGTAGCGTTTAACGACAACACCATCTCCTGCAGCGATAACCGGTGTTCCGGTAGGAGCCGCATAGTCCACTCCTTTGTGTTTTCTTGGTCGAGGTATGCCACTGGGGCTAATTCGATAACCGAAACCCGAGGTTAAACTACCGGTGGCGATAGGCTTTTTCAGGAGGGTGTGCGGTACCTGATCGGATGGGTACCTAGAAGCAATAGCAGAAGCTTTTGATTTCGGAATGGACTGCGTCCAGACAGTATCGATCGTATGTTTTACCGCTGCTGTTGTTGTCTTCCAGCCTTGGTTGACTGAATTTATACCAACAGTGGGTTGGTGTTGTGCACAGCCGATGGTAATTAAAGTTGAAAACAAGAGTGTTGTTGCGCAGACAGGTTGAAAAATTAACACAATTAGCTCCGACAGATTTGAATCTGTTTATAGCAACGTACCTGTGCCGCGCAATTGATAATGCGAACTACCGGGTTAAGAGTGATGAGAAAAATGGCGCTACTCTGCACACTCCATTGAAATGGCGGCTCCTGGGAACTTTGAGCGCAATGCTCCTAAACTGCATATCGTTGAACCCGGGCTCGTAAACGGCGTATAGCCAGGTGGCGCAGGTGCTTGGGATTTCACCTGCCACACGCAGGCGTTTGGTTGTTCTAATTAACTACGTGGCGATCATAGTTTTGTTAATGAGGTGATAGTGTGATGTTTGAATCGAGAACTCCCTTTTTAAGTTGCGGCAAAAAATTGATAGCTAAGTGTCATTTTTAACTTTGGCGTACGTTATAGCCATGTATCCGCGCGACTCGATTACACGGTATCGCTCTAACGAGCGAATTCCGGCGAGATGACGGCCCGAAAATACTTATGCTTTACAAGGAGTTTGGTTGAATGTGTCGCGGCCTTTTCTATATTGTGCTTTGTACTTGTCTGACTTTTGGCAAGCTGGCTCATACGGCTACTGACCAGAATAGTGCTCAAGAGCGTGGTGCAAGCAGAGTGGAGAAGTCAAACGTTGAACTGTCAGCTGATAAGTTTGCGATTGTCGTCGGGATCGATCAGTACAGCCAGTACAGTGGGTTGTCCAGTCTCAATTACGCAGTAGCAGATGCTGTTGCTCTGGCAGATGTACTTGAGGCAGACGGTTACCGCGTGCTAAGAAGATTCAATGCCGACGCAAACCGGCAGTTTATCCTTGATTCAATATCTACTGTGGCGCAGCTGGCAGAATCGAGCGATAAATCAGATTCGACGTTGCTGTTCTCGTTTGCCGGACACGGATTCGCCTCCAAAGGAGAGAACTACCTGGTCACACAGGGTGCGTCCAGGGACCAGTTGGTTGAAACTGGCCTATCAATTTCAGATGTACAAAAAGCGCTGAGAGATACTGGTATAGCCCGCAGAATGATGTTTATTGATGCATGCAGAAACGACCCAAATCCCAGTGCGCGATCGGCCAGTGCAGAATCGTTTGTCACTCACAATAGGGGTGAGGGAGAGGTAACCCTGTATTCTACTAGAGTAGGTGAATTCAGCTATGAGAGCCCGGACCTGGGGCATGGTGTGTTTTCGCATTTCCTGGTAAAGGGTCTGAGCGGCGAGGCTGCGAATGATGGCACAGTTACCTTGCAGGGTATCAAGTCTTACGTGGAGAAAGAGGTACGCTTCTGGACTGGGGCCAATATTGGCAAAGTGCAAACTCCTTATACCGTTACAAATTATACGGGTACTTTTCCTTTAATTAGCAAAGTTGTGAAGGCAGAGCCGACAATTGCCTCAACAGCCGGTTCGGTTGGTACGCAAGCAACTTCCACCATCCAAACAGGAGGAGCATCCAACAACACAGAAGCACCTTCAGCAATCAATATACGACCGGATAGTGTATTGCTCAAGCCTGGAAAAGGTACCGAATTCCTGCTTCGCAGCCTGGAAGATCTATTTCAGAACCATGAATTGCAGGCTGGAATCGATGGCCTGGATAACGAAGATACAGCGCTTAGATTGCATACCACGGAGAGGGGGATATTTCTGGAGGAACAATTTGGCAATCTGGTGATTAGGGGTGAGGTTTCAGTAAAACTGACGAATGCCAATGGTAAAACAATAAAGCGCCAGACATTTCAAATTGACGGCGCTGCGCCGGTACACGTCTACGAAGCGGAAGCCCGTGCAGCACAGGGTTTTGTCAACCAATTTGAATCATCTTCCATCATGCGTGCACTGGAAGAAGAGTTGTTTAACTAACGTGATGTTCAGCAAAAAACAACACTTACTTTAAATGCAGTCGCCCATCAATTAGCTAAATAGTTCCAGAGGAAAAGTATGAAAAGATCATTGGTAGTTGCAATTGTCGCCGGTTTGACCGGTGGCTGCGGTGTGGCGCCGGAGGTCGGAGTGACTCTCCCTTGCGATCTGCGGCTACC
This sequence comes from uncultured Granulosicoccaceae bacterium, assembly GCA_964649465.1. Taxonomy (GTDB): domain Bacteria; phylum Pseudomonadota; class Gammaproteobacteria; order Granulosicoccales; family Granulosicoccaceae. The sequence continues at coordinate 18,984 of CAZYRP010000029.1, forward strand.
TGCAATTTCCGGAAAAATTGATCCTGCTGACAGTGGGTGGACGGTGGCAGATATAGAAAATAACCAATATTCTAACGCCAGTTCAGCGCGTCAGGTCAAAGTTTCTATCAGCGAGCTTGTCTCGGATGATGACTCACTTAATGGTCAGATTAGTCGACAAATACGCGATGACATGGCAGGTGTGGTTAGTAGCGCTGGAGCCGGGATTATTGATCGATCAGTATCGGCTGCCTTGCAAAGCGAAATTATAGCGGCGGAAAGAGCTAACCAAAGAATATCGTCAGCGCGGTCGAATTCCATTGACTTTGCGTTGGTTGGAACGATAACAGAACCGACATACAGCGCTGAACCAGGGGTTGTAAATGCCATAAATCGACTTGCGTTGACAGCTAGTGGTAAGAAAACTCAGCGTGGTGATCCATTGTGTAAATATGAAGCAATTGTGCGCGGTTCACTTAAGCTATACCGCATCGCCAGTCGAGAGGTTGTTCGAGAATGGGCGCTGGAAGGAAAAAGCTCAGAAACTGAACTTAATCCTGATGGAGCCAGTTGTACCAGAGGGGTTGTTAACAGAAATTCTTTGATCGGGAAGGCGGCCAAATCTGCAATCGATAAAGTTCAAAATGAACCTTTGCCGTGGCTTAGACCGGTAGGGTACGTGCTGGAGCGGAAGGAGGATAGCAACGGCAGGAGTATTTTCAGAACCTCTATTGGTACTGGTGCGGGCATTTTAAATGCACGCTCAGTTTCAGTTATCCAAAAGCAACCATTCGATGATCCGATTCAAAAAAGAACGGTCATTGATGAGGTAAGGCTGGTGCAAGACGCGACTATTTTAAGAGAGCATGTCAACGACCAGTACAGTTGGATACACGTGAAAGATGAAGCCAAAGCTAAAGCTATAAAAGTTGGTGATGTAGTTGAGCAAAAGGGCACTTGTAGCTAGCATCCGCAGTAGACTCCTCGAACTATGTCTGGGGGCGCGCCATACGCCCCTACGTTTGGCGTCTATGATGAGCTGAAAGTACAGGATTTATCTGAGCAGCTGGAAATGTGGGTGCGAGGAGATTTTATTCCTATCGAGAGCGATCTTTACTGCACAACTAAAGCCCATGTAAGCCCGGGTGAAGCACTACATAGGTTTAAAGATTGTAGATGCGACTGTTAATTTTGCCTGAGCACTGCGAACTTCAGTGCACGCTGCCAATTAACAACGGATCGGTCGTTTCGGATTGACATCTTAACAACAATGCCCCATTCGACAGATGTTTAACCATCTGCACTTTAGATCCGGTTAATTCTCAGTCACTGATTCATTGTCAGTCCTGTTTCGATCCCTGTTTCCGTTTCGACACCTGTCTCTGTTTCAGTCGCAGTCTCTGAACTCAGTCTCAGTTTCCGGACCCCTGTAAGTTGTGTCTGTTGAATCGGTAGTATCGTCCGCTGATGCATGATATGCATCTCTTAATTGCTAAATTGCCCTTGTGATAGACGTGTAGCCATTGCATATTCACACCCACATTGACCACAGCGGGATAGCTCAGCTTGGGTGATAGGTTTGCGTTACTGTCTGCTTAGCGTTTTTTAAAATGAGCTACACGGATACAGATACAGTGCCAGTAAACATACGTTCTGTTTGCGTATGCGATGAATTCTAATTGCCGTTGATGTATTTTTCAAGAAACCGGAGCACCAGCAAAATAGAACCTCTCAGTCAACGATGAGTTGTTCCAGGGTATTTGCTTTATATTTTTACCGGCCGTTTGATTCTTCACGTCTTTTCGAACACGGCGCATTAGTTCGTCAATATCGATTGCTGGTGTTTTGATGTGCCTGATTATAGCCTCGCTGAATGGGCTGAAATTTCCATCGCCATCAAGCGCCACCTCACCGGGGGCAGTGGCAAACGCGACATAGAGCTCCCCCTCGCGGTCTGCAATTCGTGATAATCCTTTGGTTTTAGCTGCACTTCTTGAATCTGCATACATAGTAGACTGGAATGGGTTGTCACGGCATGCATCAAGAAAAACAAGATTAAGTGTTGCTTTCGCTCCCATTTGCTCCAACACCAGATCCATCGCGTTAGCGTGCAGCGAAACATCACTTGGAGATCGCAGATGTGCATCCACTGGTACCATCCAGTTTTTGCCGTCTATTTGCATTGCGTGGCCCGAGTAATAAAAAAGTGCGACGTCTGCGCCAGAAGCTTTGCTGCTAAATGATTTAATATCTTCGTCCAGCTGAGATTTCGTGCTATCAGTTCCCAGTACTACATCGAACCCTAGTTCGCGAAGCGAACTGGCTATGGCCGAAGCATCATTGTATGGGTTGCGCAGTGAGGTAGTGTGTTGATAATTCGCATTGCCGATAACCAATGCGACACGATTTTGAGATGCAATATCCACAGGTAACTTAAATGCGGATAGTGTAGCTGGTAGGGCATCTAAAGCTGGAGACGTTACGGTTAAACTTTGAGGAGGTACGGAACCAGTAACGGAACTTTGGTTAATGCCCGACAGATTCGTACTTCGTGTCGTGTTTTTCAGAGCTACCTTCGATTTAGGTGGTGGTACGACGACAGAAAATTCTTTTTCAGTCGTAGCGCAAGCTGGCAAATGCAAAAGCCATATAATGCATAGAGTTTTTAGAATTTTCATCTTCATGGATTCGGTAGTTGTAGTTATGAAAACCGATTGGATTGAAGTCAAGTGTATAGGGGGTGAGGCAAATTATTTAGTATGTCTTGGCTACGTCTATTCCAGTTTGTTTGTCCTGTATTCGTTTAAGAGCTTTTCGATGCTTTTTCTCACTCGGATTGAGTTTACTGGCTTCTGCGTAGTTGTCGAATGCGATTTTCAGATCCCCCTGGGCTTCGTAGGCAACTCCTATATTGTGAAATGCCGCGGTACGAGCTTCTTGGCTGCTATCACCTTCGATCACCTGTGTCCATATACCTATGGCCTGATCAGGAAGACCGTCTTTAAAGAAATCGATGCCTAGTTTATTTTCTTCTGATCCGCCATCGATTAGTTTTATTTTCTGAGTAACTGTATGTGGGGAGACCGCCGCAACAATCTTTCGCGATGCGGCTTGCAAAGCACCGTGGAGCAATTCCGTTTCACTCTTTAGCTCTGACCGTGCGCCGCTACAGCTCTTGTCAGAGCCTTTGTCAGATATCGGAATGTTGAAGGTGCCACCACCCGCGGAAGTACCATTCTCCATCAAATTATACGTACCTGTAAGTGCACCTTTCTTTGTTACTACGCACTTTGTTCCGTCTTTAACATATTTGAGTTTCTTAATTTTGTAGGCATCTTTAGTTGCCTGTTCGAACGACCATTTAGCCACATCAATTTGGCCTTGTAGTTGGTATCGTGCGTTTGGCTTTACAGTAACAAATTGATGACTACCAATACCGGCAATAACCATTTCTGCAAGAGTGGCTGCTTGTGCTACATGGTTTCTATTGGCAGCAAACCGCTGCACGGTTACTTCATCCACTTTGACACCGCTTGTCGGTTGTTTGAGTATTTTGGTGTCGATACTTTTAGAAAAACAGGCACTTAAGGCAAGTGTACTGACTGCCAACAAAGTTCCGGTTCGTAAGTTCGAAGAATTCCCGTTCATTACTCAAATCCTATTATAGTTTTGCCCAAGTTATACCCTAGACTTAGGGTGAATCGCGGTGCAGTCAAGAAATGCATCGCCATGCCAGAGTTACGCGTTCTCTTGCCGCTAGACGACGGTGCTCTTGAGCATAGGCTCAAGCACCTTCCCTCGATAAATCAGTAAACGTACCTCTGACAATATATTTACAAAAATTAACTGATTTTTCAGATTTGATCAACCCATTTACGTTACCAACATGGCCTTATTTCGTAACCAAACCTGCGTTTAAATATCCAATTCTTTGTTTGTTCCACAGTCAGCTGGAATGTCAACGGATATCAGTTGCTTACTCCACGGTGAACAATGAAGACCTGCCCCACTGGCAACCCAGCTGTTCTGATTGATCAGTAAATCTAGTGATATCGGCTTTGTTTCTTTTTAGTGCGTCGGATAATTTTGCTGGATCTTTGTCGCAGAAACCCGCAACAAAGTCATCTCGGCCTGCGGGTTCGTTAATTTTAATTTCCAGGTCGTATGGGAGTGAGTTTCGCTCCAGCCTGGGATTGTCTTTATAAGCTGCCAAGGGATAGAGCCACTGTAGTTCACCGTTGCCGGCCAGATTGAACAGGACGAAATAATCACCAAGATCATGGTTGTTTTGGCCAAACTTGAAATAAATCCGGCCGCGCTCGTTATAGGTGCTGCTTTCAGCAATACTGTGCACGTCGTTGCAACTACGGCCGTGAGCGGACTGGGAACAGTCGAACTCAATCCTCGGTATCGCTCGTGTACTATTTTGGCAGTTATCTATCGTGCGTAGCAGACGATATTTATCAACAATATTTTGCTGCTCACTCGCCGTGCTGACTGTGCCGACATGGTCCTGTTCGTAAAATACACGTGTGTTAGATCCATCCGTTTCAAAATGAAGAGCGGCTTGGTTAGCTTGTCTGACGTTCTGTAATTTTTGCGAACGAGTGCCGCTAACTAAGATCGGTTCGAGCATATCGTTTTCTGAACATGCCATCGTTGGAAGCAGATGGTTAAATGCGCTGAAATCCATAATTGGGGTATCCAGCTTTAGGCTGCGTGGTAAGAAGCCGGGTGTTTGTCGCTGGTTTGAAAATGTTGCTATTCGTTGCGTGAGGTATTGCTCTAATTCGAAGCGAAACACCTGACCGTTTCCATCGCGATCTGCTTTACCACTAAGTCCTTCGGCAAAACTAACGCTGAGTGCACCGTGTGGTTTGTCATCGAACATGATTTCGTCAACTTTTTTCGACTCATCCTCTGTGGCAGTCAGATAGGTCACATGATTCAGGCTTTCCCAGTCTTCACCTTCGGTAGCAATACTGGGTGGACCATCAAGATCAGAAAGATCCACCTGCCAGCGGCCGCCATTGCGGGAAATGGTTTTTCTGGCAACCGAACGGGTTAACCCTCCGGAGTGACACGAATCGGCAACGAAGACAATGTTTGGCCCTTGTACTTCCTTGAACAACTCGTAGAGCTCGTCGTCAAGTAAGCTGCCTTGCAGCGGGTTATCTGGATCAAAGTCGTAGAACATCAGACTTTCGTCGTGATTGTCACCGTTGCTTTCGTCAAATGGCTCTCGAACTTCTTCTACCTGGCCACCGTGCCCGGCAAATGTCACATAAATGGTATCGCCGGTGACAGCTTTCTTTTTCACGCTTTTCCAGGCTTCGAGAAAATTGTGGCGCGTTGCATTTTTGCCGAGCAACAACCGGTTATCAGGAAGATCAATTTCGCGATTTCGCATCTCGCGGGCGATTAGTTTGGCATCGTTTTCAGCACCTTGCAGATTGCGTACGGTACCGACTTGATCAATGTCTCTACCGTGTAGATAACCATCAATGCCGACAACGAGCCCGTATTGTTTTGCCTGCACCGGGTTGACCGCCAGGCCGATAAAAAGTAGTGCAAGAAGTCCCGAAAACAATGGCCTGGCAGTGCAGCAGCTAAACAGTGGTGAAAGCCTGGATTTGATCGATTGCCGATCATACATGACAATTTCCTCTAGAGTTTTTGACAGATTTTGGTGTGGATCTGCTAAGGACAGCTGCCGGAATCTGACTGACCCTGAGCTATACCGCAGAAACCCTGAGCACCTGCATTATTGCCAAAGCTAAACTCTACCCGACGTGCCAGACTTCGTAGTTCCGAGTCGCTATAGTCGCTCTGCGAGATGTCGGGAGGGCAACTTTCTCCCTTTCCCTGCGTATCAATTTGGATGCTCTTGCCAGTTGAGTTTTTATAGTGTTTGCGAACGGCTTTCGCCAAATTACCTGCCCGCTGTTCTGACAGGGTTTGATTGTAGGTGTCGGATCCGCAGTGGTCAGTGTGTCCGGTCAATGCTGCTCTGTACTCACCATTCTTTTCGAGATAGCGAGCAATCAGCCTGGCACCTTGTTCGCCTTCCTCGCTCAAGTCTGCGCTACCATAGGCAAATACAATCGGTAGTGGAATAGATTGTGGTTTTACGCCTCTTGAACCAGAACCAAACACGCCAGTAAGTTCGCCTCTTTGAATGGTTATATCGAGGCTGCCATGCAGTCGAAGTGCTTCGCTCGACAGCTTAAACAAAGACCGTTGAATGTTCTCGTCTACTTTGTCGCGCGCTGCGTTGTCCTGTGCCTGCGCGTATTGCAGTGCTGCTTCTTTCCAATCCTTGCGAGCTCGAGCTATATCACCAAGAACTGCGTTGATATTCCAGTAGTCGCCGCCAATAAATGTGGCCTCACCACGGTTGCTGACAAGTTCATGGGCGGCGTCGATTTCCCCGTTTTCTATCATCGTGCTGGCACTATTTGTAGCTGCCGATATAGCATGCTTTTTCCAGTGTTGAACACAGGAATAGTCACAAGCGGCTGCGACCTTTTCGTTGCTAAACAATTCGCTCAGCGCGGTAAAGTTCGACGACTGTATAGACTGGATAAAATCGCTTTTATATTGGCAGTTGCAGCTCGCGAGGGCTATTTTTGGTGTGCTGGCGATCAATGACAAGAGCCAAAAAAACAAAATAAACTGACCTGATTTGTAGCCTTTGGAATCAGTCAATGAAAAATTGTAAGGGTGAAAAGCCATCATTTTGCTTGTTCCTGTTTATTTGCCGGATTCCGTATTAACTACAGATGATATATCTACGGGTTGACAGAGTAATCAATACTGACAACCGACCAGCGACTTGCACGATCATAAATCTCACCCACATCGACTAGCTCATCCAGAGCCTGACGCAAGGTTCCAAGGTGTTCACGCGGGTTGGCGACTACGCCAAAGGCGCGGGTACTATTAACCAGTGTCTCGACTTTTTCTCCGTCTTCAACCAACACAACATACAACTTGCCGTCGCCAAATGGTTCGGCAACTGGCCAGCTCATGCCGGAGAAGGTATCGGGCATCACTACTTTGTATCCTGCGCGCACCCAACCGGCAGGTTTTCCATCGGGTCGTGCCTCATGGCTGACGCCATCATGCCCAGGGTATAGTTGCACCAGCTCACCGTTGGCATTTACATCCAGCACCAGCAACAATCCGCTTTTGTCGGCAGTGATATCCAGTCGCATCAGATCGCCGTTGCGCATATTGCCACCGTTGCGGATTGAGGCGCGCAGGTTCGCATTGTTATCGTTGACCAGAATGTTGTCTGCCTCTGTCGGTTGCAGGGGGCTGCTGGCGTTTGGGCTGGATTTGCCAAAGTCCAGTACATTGGTGCCCTGTAGGGAATTCGGTACCGACAATTGAGGTGTGACCCCGGCTCTGCAAGACGGATGAGATGCTGAGTTTTTGCAGAACTCCTCACCAGCGCCGCGTAAGTGGCTATGCAGTTCTGCAAAGGAGACACTGCCGTCTCTGCTTTTATCTGCTTTACCTTCTAGCAGCGAATACACTACTTCTTCGGTAAAAAAACCAACAGTGTTGCGGCCGTTTGGCAAACGAGTGGTGTGCATTTCCGGCGCTTCTTGTAAAGGTGATACGGCGAACAGGGCAACATGGTTGGGACCACCCGCTACGAACCCCCCTTCTGACTTGTGTTCTCGCAATTGAATACCACGCGACGCATAGCTGGATTCCTGAATCTGATCTGCGTCAGTATGAAATTTCAGCTTGCGCGTTGTGCCTGATCCGGCCTCCAACAGGCTGCGCGTTGCAGTGCCCGAATGACAGGAATCAATGAGCGTGAATACGAAGCGGTCAGCAAGTTGGTCCATTCGCTCGCCGATCTCATCGTCAAGCACCAGATTTTTGCAATCTCCGCCACTCGCGCAGAGAGCATCAGCTGGAACCAGAACTTCGTCACGACCATCGCCACCTTCATCTCCGTTGAGATCTTCCGTGTAGTATCCGTGTCCGCTGAAGTGAAAAAACACGCGATCGTTGCTGGCGCTCTGGCCAATTAGCCAGTCATCCATAGCGCTAAGTATGTTGCTTCGCGTGGCCTGCTCATCGAGTAAGACCTTGATATCTTTCTCTGCCACACCGAACCCCTCGGTAAGCAGCTTTCGCATTGAGTCCACATCGTTGTGGGTGCCTGCCAGACTGGAAACCGGTGCCAGGTATGTGTTTATGCCAATAAGCAGGGCCTTGTCTCCTGCTGTTGATAGCGGGCTGTAGCACAGCGCGATTATTGCGACAGCGGTAAGCCATTTCACCTTTATAAAGCTCCATTGGTTGTAGGGAGCTGAGCGTAAGGCAACTCGTTTTGAACGTGTTGATTACTCAGCGTAATATCCAGATTTAGTTCAGATTTTTTTATAACGTACCGGTCTCAGATTTTTGACAACTGATAATCAAATAGAAATGGTCTGGCGGGGAAAACAGTATTTCCCCTGAAGCAGGGCCGTCTCTGTTGGTATTGATGTTAAACGTGCCTGCTGCGTTCAACCTGGTTTCTGCGTCATAAATTTCAAGTCAGGTACTATCTTTTTAGTCGACATGGAGTTTGGGCTTGCTGGTGTCTCCTACACGAATGTTTGCGCGGTGCTGTATTTTTTACCTGGGCGGTACGTTAAACAGAATGTTAACAGCGTTCACCCATCAACAGGGAGTCAGTAAATTGAAAACTGCCCACTTTTTAAGCGTTGCGTTTCTCAGCCTTGCAGTATTTTCTAGCGCAGATGGCTTTACGCTGATTTCAGAAGCAGAAAAAAAGGCATATTCTGAGGCGGTTGAGAACGGTGATTTTCTGGAGTTGGAGGAGAAGAGCCTCGATCTGGACGATACGGCACCAAAAATCGAATTGTTGCGGCCGGATATCGACGACGGTGATCTGCGTTCACCACTGGTCTTTGAGTTGCGATTCGAGGCCTATGGTGACGCAGCTATCGATTTAGAGACGCTTAAAATAACCTACGGTTGGAAAAATATAACCAAGCGCATCATCAAGGATGCGGAGGTATCAGAGACAGGTATCCTTGCTCGTGATGCCGACATTCCGCCCGGTAGATATTCTATTCAAGTGCAAATCCGCGACTCAAAAAAGCGTCTTTCAAAGCGGAAGTTTAAGTTCACTGTGAAAAAATGAGTGGTTTGCACTAACCTGTTTTTTTATTCCTTATTCTTCACTGGTGCATATTCTGTGCACCCGGATAATTCGAATAGCTGTCTTGTAAATTACTGCGTTAATGTACGTTTATATAGCGTAGACCCATCTATACCAGGAGCTTGAAACAAATGAAAATATTTGCCCGTACCATTGTTGCAACAGTAGCGAGTTTGGCCATAGCTGGCTTGTCTGCTTGTGGATCAATTCCAACAAGAGGAGGCGATAATTGTGCGCTATCTGGCAGCCAAAAGCTTGAGGATGTAGTGGCCGATGCTCAGAACAAGTTGGTATCTGGCTGTGAGACACAGTTTTCCGGCTACTACCAACAATTGCTCCGAGTAGGGGCTGGGTTCCCCAGGCCTGAGAACGCGACCGTGTTTCAGGATTTTCTGCGCTGGAGTGTAAACCAGGGAATCGTATCCAAGATACAGGCAGGGGAGCGGTATGATCGTTACTTTAGCACCACTTTCAGTGGGTTGAGCGGAACGCAAAGCGTGGCATCGTCAGTGTGCCCGCAGCTTGATCAAACGCTTAGTAACCTGCGGTCTGAGCTTGAGGACAAACAAACTGGTCTGCAGGGTATTCTGGGTCAACAGGATCGCTATCAGCAGGCCACCCGTCTCTACTACAACCTGGAGTTAAATCTGCATGCTGCGTGTGCAGCTACGGACGTCTAGGTAATGTGGCTGCGCTTTTTACGCGGCTTTGCCAGTGGTGCGGCGGTAACTCTTATTGTAGTCGCCGCCGCTGTACTGCTGCTCGAACGCTATGGTTTTATCTCGATACAGACTGAGCGATTTGGGGAGCTGCGGCATGGCCTGCAATGGTTAATTACCAACCTGGGGTTGTCCCTGTTTGCTTTTGCACTGTTGATTGTCTGGTATCTGGCTGCAATGGCGCGATTGGGTCGCTCTCTTTCGAGTGGTGCACCACTGGCAGAGGTTCAGCAAGCAGAGCAAAGGGTGGATACTATCGTTGCGCTGGTGTTTGGTGTCGGTGTTATCTGGACCGCTGTGGGTATGAGAGGTGCGCTAACTTTTGCCCTTGGTGGTGGCGCAGTGGCTATTGATCAAAGTGCTGCTGTAGTGCTGAACAGATTGGTCAGTGGTGGCATGTTGGTAGCGCTGTCGTCAACGATAGCCGGCGGTGTGCTCGGCTATTCAATGCGAGTGATTCGACAGCTCAGTCTTGGCAGTGCCATTAGCGCTCGCTACCAGCTTGCCCATCAAGAACAGACTCGGCAGTTCGCAGCAATAGTTGCAGATGCAATGACAAGCGCCATGGCAAGGGCGGAGACATCGCGTGCTTAATACGGGCTTACTAACTTTGCCAGCGACGCATGGCGACGTCGAAACAGAGGCGCTAAATACTGACGTAATGCGTTTTTTGGCGATTATTGCCCTGTGTCTGCTGGCGGTATTTGCTGCGGTAAGTAGCGAAATGCCGCAGAGCGCCCGGGAAATGATCGAGGTTCAGGCCAATATGATTCAAGTGCAGCAGGCAGAGGCGAGCCAACTACAGGCGGATCGGAGCGACTTGCAAGAGCAATTGCGCAAACAGAATCGGCGTGTGGAATTGCTTACGGCGCAGCTACAACAGGCTCAACAAGAACAAGCGCAAAAACAAGTGTCTGATACAGACATTTTGGAAGAGCAATTGCGCGCATTGCAGATCGAGTCGAATGCACTTTCCAAAGCGCTAAACCAAAGTGATTCTGACCTGAACCGTGTCAGCGCTGAATTGCAGCGTGAATCCGAAACCAATGTCCAATTGCTCAAGACTGTAGCGATGCTACAGCAGCAGCTAAATCAACGATCTCTGGATTTGCAACAATCAGAAACAGAGGTTCAACAACAAATAGCGCAGCAACAGTTTCACGAGCAGCAAGAGCTACAAGCACAACAGGAGTTGCAACAAGACGTTGAGCAAATCGAGCCTGATGAGATGGTTGTTGAGTTTCCCGCAGATCCTGTTGCGGAGCCAACGCCGTTGACGTTGAGCTTTGCCAGCGTCAACGCGCTTATGAATCTTGTAGATAATGGCCGTGTGCAGCTGATGGCAATAGCTTTACCAAATATGTGGCGCTACGACCCACAGGCCGAGCATTTTTTACCATTGCATGGCAGGGAGTTTCTGTATGAAATTAATAAAGTGCCCGGCTCGATCAAGGCATTGGCGGCGGCAACTACCGGTGAGCACAATCTAAAATGGGGCGTTGTCATGGATGCCAGCATACGAGCTGAGTTAGAACTATTGATAAGCAACAATGACGGCGGTGGAATCATAGTGAATGCCGACGGTAGCCTGTCACATCGACGATAGTCGACAATGGCTTACAAACGATTGGTCTTTAAACTATTTATGGAGAACAGCGACATGTTGAGTAAAACGAATTGTACTAAGCGGCTTGCGCTGCTAATTGTTATTTGTAGTTTTAGTGTGCTCGGTGCATGTGCTACGACCTCTGTAAACACCGGTGGCAGTGGCTCTGTCGAAGGCCAGGCCGTTAAGCAACTGGATGGTTGGGTTAGCGACAGCCTGGCGCCAGCTCTAGTGGCTGAACTTAAAAACAAACCGCGGTTTGAGGGAGAGTCAATCGCTATAGTCAAACTTGACGGTGCCGAGCTTGATCCCGCCATCGACGCGCTGACCGAACGGGTACGGGAAGATCTTGAAGACAGTTTAATCAGGGCTGGCGGTGTTTCCCTGATCTGGCAAAGACCAGGTTCTGCTTCCGCTGGTTGCAGTACACTTGATGATGCCGGATTTTTTATCGGGCTCGATACCAACGCAGGCGCAAATGAACTGGCAGTTCGTGTACGCGTTCTGGATCGCCGAGACAATAGCTGGGTGCCACAAATCAGCCATCAATACCGCGGACCATCTGATGCAGCGGTACAGCAATTGGTCAAACGAGTAGATGTCGACGCGAGTTTACAAGGTACGAGGCTTTCACCCTTTAATAGCGATGAAAATGATCTGGCAGCACAAAGACTCACTCAGCAGTTTGGATGTACGGTGAAACTTTCCAGACGCAGTGCTACTCTGGCCATGAAGCCACTTGCAGAAAGTGACGCCGATTTAAAAACTCTACATCAGCTGGTGACGAATTATCTGCAAAGACAAACTGGAATTTCTGTTACTGACAATGCGAGTACGGCCGATTACAACCTGCAAATGCAGCGCCTTAAGGTAGATTCCAGCAAATCACAATTGTGGCTACAGGCACAGACCGTAAATGCTGAAGTGCCATTGGAGGCTGTGCTTGTCTATCTCAATGATGTCTCGGTGCAACAGGCAACAGCAGTGGCTGAACCAGAACCGTTGCCGGTGTCAAACACTACTGTTGGTAACAATAGTGTCAACAGCACGGGATCTACAAATAGCTTGATCGAGGATTTTCGAGCCTTTACACCTGCTGACCGGAGTCGCTGCCAATCCGCTGATCCCTGGGTGGCAGGCAGGGTTGCACTTGCAGATTCTGCTTCACTGCCGTCGGGTGCCTGCTTTGCGTTGCGCGCAGCGTTGCGTAAACCTGCTCACATTTACCTTTTACATGAGGCCCCGGACGGTGGGCTAACCCGTTTAATTCCAGATAACTGCGAACTGCGCAACCCAAAGTTGAAAGCTAGCAACAGTGAGTATTGGTTCCCTGAAATAAACAGTGGGCAAATTCTTGATCTCGATAAACAAACGGGCTTAGAGAATTTCCATCTTCTCGCTATCGAAGATGATATTAGCGCTGTCGAAACCCGTAATGCGCTGGCGGGGTTGCCGGCACTAGCATCCAGTTGTGGGTTGACCAAGGGCATTGAACTGCGTGACATAGGTGCAGGGGGGCTGCGCGAGCGCGTATCTCGTGACCGTGCAGATGTTCAATGGGAGATCAGAACACTGCGTCACGAGTAGCGATCAATTATGAATAAGTGCAGTTACTATCTTGCGTTATGTACGTTTAAGTCGATATGAATACAGGTATCCGCAATCCGATGGTGACGTCGATCAAGCGCAGTACAGTATTGCGGCGCATGGGCAGGATCACAGTAGTGATTTGTTTACTAGCGACAACGATATCCGCCCATGCCGAGAACTTTGCACTGTTAATTGGTGTGGGCGAGTTTCCGAAGATTGAAGAGGGTGCGATCAACCTGCCGGGAATTGATATCGATTTAAAAAACATGACCAGTATGATGCATCAGCTCGCCGTACCAGCGGAAAATATTAAACAGCTATACAACCGATCTGCCAGCAAGGTGGCGGTGGTTAACGCATTGCAGCAAATGGCCAGTCAGCTAACTGCCGATGATCGGTTATACGTGTATTTCAGCACGCACGGTGGACAGATAAAAAACCTCGGTGGCGATATAGAAGTCGATGGCTTCGATGAGTTCCTGGCTTTCAGTGATCTAGAAACGCTGGTTCAGCGAGATCTTTCAACAGATGAAGAGAGCCGCACGCTTGATGGCATCCTGCTCGATGATGAGCTGGCCAGATTGCTGTCTGATATAAACGCTACGACTGTGGTAATTATTGATGCGTGTGCAAGCGCCACTGCGACGAAAGGATTGGGTGGGCTGTTGGCTGGTGGCGACAAACTTCGTGCGATCGGTAAATTTATTTCTGCCGGCTGGATGCGCAAAGCGCAACAGGTTGACGATAAAGCAGTTACGGCACGCGAGCGGTTTGATACGCCAGTCCGGGATAATCTGATCGTTATGGCTGCGGCACAGGATCACCAGGATGCTGCAGCCACGGCAGCCGGCAGTCGTTATACGAGCGCACTGGTTTCCGCGGTGAAGAAGGCGGATAGTAGTGCACAGCTCACTCCTTATTGTCTGCATCGGGTGGCTCATCTGGATATTACTTCAAACCCCCGTTATGCCTTTCAGGTACCTGAATTTGCCGGTCGTTTTGAACTATCAAATATTCCTCTGCGCGGCAGCATTGCCAGTTCGTCGCTCGAACAATTTAATCAGTGCCTGGACGGTACCTCGCTACTGGTGCGCACAGATGAACGCGGTAGCAATGCGGAATCAAGCTGGCGCACACAAATCATTAACCAACGCGAGGGATACCTTCAAGTCTACATTGAAGATTCGTCCGGCATACGTCGGCTGCAAATAGCTGGTGAACGCAACGGCCCAAGGCTGATAGGACCTGCGCCCAGGTATCTACCCAGTGCAACTGCCATGTGGCAACCGGGACATGGTCCCGAGGGTATAAATTTTCTAATGATGAATTTTGCAGATGTCAATGACGCTGAGAGAGTTGATTTGACCGTGCCTGGCTGGGCTAATCTGCTAAATGACACGGGTGTCGATGTGATTAGCGGTTATGCGCGGCTGTAGATGGTTACACCCGATACAAAAGGAGAGTAGCAATGAGACTATATTCACCCTTGATTTTCTTAGGTGGCGTTCTGTTCACGCTGACCAGCGGACTAACGGTAATGGCGGCAGAGCCTTCCAATAGTGCAGCTGAAAGAGAATCCGCTACTGTGGCAATACAAACAGCTACAGTCACTGCTACAGTCACTGATGAAGCGTTCAAAGACGGTGGAATTTTTGCGCTCTACGAGCAAAACAGGAAACAAGGTACCCCCAGCCTTGTCACTCCCGACTTATTAATGCTTGGTTACAGCCAATTGCGCAAGCTTCGCATCGCAGAGCTGGAACAGGATCAACTGGCGCCAGCCCTGGCTGAGGTACTTCATAGCCTGAAGGAAGATCTCGAGAAAAAAGGAGACAGCCGAACCGAGGCGGCTTCGGCTAATCTGGAACTTGTCAGTCTGTTGATTTCCCTGCTAGAGAACAAGGTGCCAGATTCGACTGAGGCGGTGGCAGCAGAGTATGCACTCATCATGAAAGGCGCAGGCATAGAAACATCACCGCTCTGGCGCTGTGCCATGGATTACTCGCAGTTTCTACCTCGCGGGCGCTACACGGAATCTGAATCTGCAGCGGCCTATTTTCGTGCGGTGCGCTATGCCTCGACTGCGTTGTTCGCGTTTAAACCTTCAGAGGCGACCGGAGTCAGTGCGAAACAGGCCGCTCTGAATGCGGAACGTGCGCGGGCCTTTGCAGAACAGCTCGGACGCGAACCAGTTGCTGAGCAGTATGAGCAACTTATAGGTGCAATGGAGTGGCATTTTGGTGCATCTGATGATCTGCGCCTTGAGGATGTGAAAGATAGTCTGGAGTTGGTAGAGTCTGAAACACCCGAAGAGCTTGCCAAGCGTCTTGTGAAACACGCTATGGATAACAATCGAGTACCAAAGATACTAGGCGGAGTAGTAGATCGCTCAAAGCTAGAGCCCGATATCTCCGCCGCGCAATCCATGATTGGCTGGCGATTTTTACCAGCGGGTTACTCGTCTTCTACAGCGGCCTTTCAACAGCTGGTCTACGAAAAGGGTGATTCCTTATCACTGGAATGTGAGCGTTGTGAGAGCGGGCCTGCTAACTCCAGTATCATAATGGGGAAGGTGGTAAAGGGCTATCCATCCTATCTTGAGATTCTCTCGTTGCTTGGCAGCGCTGAAGCTCAGGAACAACTTGATAGACAGCACTTGGTTGCCTACACAGATTACGAAGAGCAGGCGAATCAAGCGCTGAATATTTTAGGAACGGCGGCAGGGCTTGAGCGCAATCAGCAATACGTAGTTCAGGCTGCTATTCGCGATCTGCAACCTGAACAGGCGCTAAATACTGCTGCGGGATTTTGGGTTTGGCAAAAATATCTCAATTTGCTTTATCAGAAGCAGTCTTACACAGTAATAGGAAAAGGTATTAAGCTCGACGGGAAGTTGCGCGACGGTGGCTCATTGGTGTCTGCCACCTCGGTTTATATGGCGCTGTCTAATCTGTTAGCAACCCACGCTGTACACGATTCTGATCCGCGCTGGAACCGGCTGAAAAGTGTTATAGATCGTTGTGTCGAGATTTCCAGCCGCGCCAATCTGGGGCTTGAACCAACTTTGCAACAAGGTAAGTTTCTCAACGAAGTAGACATGCGTTTGCGATCGTTAGGCGCTGGCGATGACAAACCCGTCGTTGTTGATATTCATACCAACGCTGCCGACTCGCAGGTTCTTGAGGTCGGAACTGTCTATCCTGTTATACATCGACAAGGGGCGGCTCGTGGTGCCGGCTTCATGGTCCGGGAGATTAAAATGCCAGTCGCTGAGCGCTTGACCGACGAAGCCTGGCAGGAACTGTTGGAAAAAAATGAACTCTGAATTAAAACGCTCTTGATAGTTCTGCAGGTTGTACCCGGCATTTACGTATAAGGAAAACCGAAATGTTTGAAACACTGCTTTCTAAAAGCAAAAAAAACTTGATAGCGGCTTGTACACTTGGCGTGACTGCCTGGCTTCATCCCTCTTTGGCAATTGCCGAGAGCAGAGCACTGCTGATTGGCGTGGGTGAGTATCAGGATTCCGCAGCCAACTTGCCGGGGATTGATCTTGACATCAATATTGCTCGCAAGCTTGCCGGTAAGCTGGGATACCGAGATAGTCAAATCCGGGTATTGAGTAACCAGGAGGTAACCCGGGAAAATATTATTCGCGAGTTTAAGGAGATGGCGCGGACTGTTACCAGCAATGATAAGGTTTTCATCTACTACAGTGGCCATGGAACTCAAGTTCAGGACACCAGTGGTGATGAAGACGATGGTTATGACGAAGCGCTAACCCTGTATAACCTTGGTAGTGGCGAAGATTTTGGTGTTCTGATTGACGATGATATAAATATCCTGCTGCGTTCTCTACCGTCTAAGAATACTACATTGATGGTTGATGCCTGTTGTTCCGGAACTGCTGTAAAAAGCCTGCAACTTGATGGACAGGCATTTCCACAAGGCACATCATTTATTGTCAAAAGTGCAAGTTGTCCATCGGCCGGAAGCAGTAGAGCATTTGGTGTCGCCGAAGCTGATACCCTGGCAAGTATAGTGTATTTGTCGGCGGCTCAGGATACCCAGGCTTCTCTGGCAACCAGTCGTGGCAGTATCTTTACGCTGGCCGTGCAGGATGCCTTCAGGGCGGGCACTGATCTTTCGCCGTCGCAATTGTTGCAAAAGACCGATTCTTTTATCGCTAAAAGAGTGCCGGCAGACAAACGATTTAATCCGAACCTTGTTGGTGATAAAAGCCTCTTTGATAGCCGGGCCTTGTTTGTGGTTGATGATAGTGCACCGTCACCGGGAAGCGACAGACCAAGTAGTCTCAGTACGTTTAATCAATTGGTGCAGGATGCGAGTGGTCCTGTCAATTTACGGTCTGGCAAACGCAACTATCGCGAAGGAGAAGAACTCTCGGTGTCTGTTGATATGCCCTATGATGGATATTTGAATTTAGTAGCCATCGACCCCAAAGATAATCCGATACTATTGTTTCCCAACAATTGGTCACGAAATAACGGTTTGCGTCAGGGTCGGTTGCGTCTACCTTTTAATCAATTTCGCTGGCCTGCCCAGCCGCCCCATGGCGATACCTACTTAATGGCACTGGTAACCCGACAGCCACTTAATTTTTTTGAGACGGCACTCGGACGAGACCAGAAGGGTACAGTATTGTCAGATTATCTTGTTCCAGCGGAAGCCTCTTTGAAAGAGGTAAATGAAATGACTACTAAAGCCGGAGAAGGTTATCTCGCTAATATGATCAAAGTTGAAACCTGCCAGTCTGGTTGTTAGGGGTTGAATGATCGGCGTTTGCAGAAAATTGGAATTTGAGATGCGGTAGGTTAGAAGGCGCCACGGATAATGAATATTGTCCCATGCTTATCGTAGTGGTACAGAGCAGGCTAGAGGTTAATCAAAAGTACGACGTGCTGATAGCAGCACAGGTTTATCTATCGTGGCTCAAAAATGTTTTTCTGGATAAGGCTAAAAAGTTTCCGTTGTGTTGCAGTCCTCAAGAAGCTTCTAAGCTGAGGCTGAGCCAGGAGATTTTCGCGTAGGCGTGTGATCAGCTTGGCCGTGGCGTAGTGAAATATAAAGAACGTGCGGTCGCATTGTTCAATCAAGCCTTTCACTAGATTTTCTGATAGAAGGTGAGGATGCTGGATAGCACTAAGCGTATACTGTTGTGGATCATGTTGAAATGAACATAGGATTGTGAAAATTCGCTATTGACCGTTTACGGAAGATCTTTCAACTTTCAACTCACTTACTATTCATTTTCTCTTTGTCAGACGTTACTGCGCGGTACGTTAAGTAGAGATACAACACAACGGAGAATACCTATGAAACTCAGTTTTTCAAAATCTATCGGAACTCACTGCTGTCCCGTTAACTTTCAAAAGAGTTTAGCCTGAGGATCTTGCTCCGAGAACTGT
>CAZYRP010000030.1:0-36236 GCA_964649465.1 uncultured Granulosicoccaceae bacterium
CAAGCCAGCCAATGAGACTTTTACTGAAAATCCTGCTGCCCGTATTAGTTGTGGCGCTTTGCGTTCTGGCGGCAAAAACGGTTATTGCCAATCGCCCGGAGCCGACATCCCGACCGCAATTCAAAACATCCACAGCCGTGGAAGCAACACGGTTAAAGCTTCAGAGCTATACGGTAACGCTAAAAACACAGGGTGAAGTCAGCGCAGCGACTGAAGGCTCGCTGGTTGCGGAAGTGGCCGGCAGCATCACCGAAGTTTCAGAGAATTTTGTCATCGGTGGCAGCTTCCGCAAAGGCGACGTACTGGCAAAGATCGATCCGCGCGATTACGAAATCGCACTGACACTGGCAAAAGCTAACTACGCACAGGCTCGCGCACTACTGGCGGAGGAACAAGCACGGGCGGACCAGGCGGCAGATGACTGGAAAAAACTCGGTCGCAAAGGTCAGCCCTCTGCTCTGACTTTACGTAAGCCACAGCTTGCCGCTGCTCGCGCCAACCTCGATGGGGCAGACGGGCAGGTACAACGCGCACAACTTGATCTCGAGCGCACTAACATAACGGCTATGTATGACGGGCGCGTACGGTCAACCCAGGTAGCGCTGGGACAATACGTCAACCGGGGTTCTGCACTGGCACAAGCCTACACCACAGGAACTGCAGAAATTCGCCTGCCATTCACCTCCAATCAAATGAAGTTTGTTGACATGAATGGCGCGATTGCCAGTGAGCAACCAATACAGCTACAAGAATCCGCTGGCGGTTCCGGCAAGCAATGGACAGCGACGATGGAACGCAGTGAAGGTATTAACGCAAGCAGCAGGCAGTACTACGCTGTGGCACGCGTTGACAACCCCTACTCACTCGAAAATCCTCTGCAGTTTGGTCAATTTGTTGAAGCTGAAGTCACAGGGGTAACACTCAATGATGTTTTTGTTATTCCACGATCAGCGTTACGTGAAGATAAAAGCGTACTACTGATTAATGACATAGGCACACTGCAAACCCGTGAGGTTGAGGTTGCCTGGAAAGATGCAGAAGTCGCAGTGATTAGTGCCGGGCTTGAAACAGGCGATATATTAAACCTGACCTCTCTTGGCAGCGTCACTAATGGTACCCGGGTAAAAGCCACCATTGACGGCGTAGCACCACAGCGTGAGCAGCGTGGCAAACCATCTGCAGGTGGAGCATCTGCCAGCGATGAGGGAAAGACAGATAACCGCAACGGTGGCAGTGACACTGATCAAAGCGATCGCATGCAGCGACTTAAAAAAATGGTGGATGCAGGTGAAGACTTACCACCGCGTGCACTGGCAGGCATAAAAGCACGCATTGCAGCTGGTGAAGAAGTTCCCGCGTGGCTCAAGCAGCATATTGAAAAAACCGAAAAATAAAATACACGTACTCGCCCTAACTACTCGCAGAGATACCGTGCTATGCACTCGCTAATAAGCTGGTTTACCCGAAACGGAGTTGCAGCCAATCTTTTAATGGTTGGCATCGTATTCTGGGGCCTGTTCTCATTGAACACTAGAATACCCCTGGAGGTATTTCCCTCTTTTGAACTCGATTCAATAACAGTCCGGGTTCCATTCCGTGGTGCATCACCCACTGAAGTTGAAGAATCGATCAACATAAAAATCGAAGAAGCAATACAAGATCTGACAGAAATAAAAACCATTACATCAACCGCTGCAGAAGATCTTGGCACAGTGCGCATTGATGTAGATTCAAGTGCCAATGTCGATGATGTTTTAAACGATGTTAAGCAGCGCGTTGATCAAATCAGCACATTTCCCGCTGATGCCGATAACCCGTCGGTCTACACCATTGCCAGAACACGTGAGGTAATAAGCGTAGTCATTGCGGGACCGCTGGCTGAGAGAGAATTACGCACGCTGGCCGGTCGAGTGCGGGATGATCTGGAAGCACTGCCAAACGTTACCCAGGTAACTTTATCCGGAGTACGCGACTTTGAACTAGCTATAGAAGTCAGTGAAAAAACCCTGATCGAATACGGATTAACCTTCGCAGATGTTGCAACAGCAATCAGTAACTCATCACTTAGCATTTCTGCCGGCGCTATTAAAACCGCCGGTGGTGAGGTACTGATAAGAACAGACAGCCAGGGTAGAACAGTTGAAGACTTCGCACGTATACCGGTTATCAGCTCCGCAGACGGCACCCGGGTAACACTGGCAGAACTCGCAAATATAAAAGACGGGTTTGATGAAAATACACTGGCACAGGCTTTTAACGGTCGCAGTAGTATAGAGATCGATGTGTTTCGCTCAGGCAACCAAAGCGCTATTACCGTCGCCCAGGAGGTTAAAGACTACATTGAAGACACTCAGTCAACCATGCCCGACAACGTCACCATTGGCTACTGGCGCGATCGATCACGCATTGTTAAAGCGCGACTGCAAACCCTAAACAAAAGCGCTCTGCAGGGCGGTTTGCTGGTTATCCTGCTACTCGCCCTGTTTCTCAGACCCTCTGTTGCATTCTGGGTATTTATCGGTGTGCCAGTCTCTTTCATGGGCGGTTTAGCCCTTATGCCAACTATTGGCGTAACAATTAACCTGATTAGTTTGTTTGCGTTTATTCTGGTGCTCGGCATCGTGGTAGACGACGCTATTGTTACCGGTGAAAATATCTACTCGCACATGCGCCGCAACCCTAACCGAATACAAGCTGCTATTGAAGGCACACAAGAGGTGGCAATCCCTGTGACATTCGGCGTTTTAACCACAGTCGCTGCCTTTATGCCGCTACTACTAATTGAAGGAGTACGCGGAAAAATATTTGCTCAAATACCGATGATTGTCATACCGGTGCTTCTATTTTCACTGGTTGAGTCCAAGTTTGTTCTGCCGGCACACATGAAGCATCTAAACTTCCATAAACCGGAAAGACCCAATCCATTGTCACGGTTCCAGCGCAAAATTGCGGACGGACTGGAATGGATGATCAGACACTGGTATCAACCCTGTCTGGCCGCTTGTATGCGCCAGAGATACCTCACGCTATCAGTGTTTGTAGGCACTGCAATTATTGTCTTTAGTTTAGTCACTGCCGGACATGTGAAGTTTGTATTTTTCCCACGCATTCAAAGCGAAGTGGCAAGAGCCTCCCTTGTCATGCCGACTGGTACGCCCTTCGAAATAACCCAGGCACATATTGCACGAATAAACGACGCCGCAGTCGAGCTGCAGAAAAAGCATATTGATCCGGAAACCGGACTAAGCATCATCGAAGGTATTATGTCGACCACTGGCTCGGCTGGTGGTGGAGGTACTGGTCAGTCGCATGTAGGACGGGTGATGTTCGAGATTACACCACCTGAAGAAAGAGCATTGCAGGTTACCAGCCGTGAACTGGTGATGCAGTGGAGACGTGCCATTGGCGATATACCAGGCGCTAAAGAAATTAATTACCGCGCAGAGATCGGTCGTGGCGGTTCACCGGTTAGTGTCCGGCTCAGTGGCCGTGACTTTGATCGCTTAAAGATTGCGGCACAAAAAACCAAAGACAAGCTTGCCACCTACCCGGGTATTGAAGACATCACGGATACCTTTGCGAGCGGCAAACAGGAACTGATTCTTGAAATAAAACCCGCCGCCGAGCAGCTCGGACTAACACTGTCTGATCTTTCAGCACAGGTAAGACAGGCGTTCTTTGGATTTGAAGTGCAAACACTGCAACGGGATCGTGATGATGTGCGTGTGGTGGTGCGCTACCCGCTGAGTGAAAGACAGTCACTCGATAATCTGCAAACCATGATGATCAGAACACCGGGTGGCAGCAATGTACCTTTTTCTGAGGTGGCAGACGCAAATATCGGGCGCGGCTTTTCATCGATTACACGAGTTGATCGCAAGCGGACTGTAAATATTGAAGCAGACATCGATAAAGAAAATACTGATATCGAAGCAATAAAACGCGAGCTGCTACAAGACATGCCAGAGATATTGGCAAGCTTCCCTGACATTAGCTTTTCATTGCAGGGCGAAGCTGCCGAACAGCGCGAGTCTTTTGGGAGTTTAAGGGTCGGCATACTTTTCGTGCTGGCCGTGGTGTACACCCTGTTGGCTATCCCGCTGCGTTCCTACTTACAGCCAATAACAGTGATGCTGGTTATACCATTTGGTGTTGTTGGCGCGATACTCGGCCATGTCATCATGGGTATGAACCTGAGTATTATGAGCTACATGGGTATGCTTGCGCTTTCAGGTGTTGTCATCAACGATAGCCTGGTGCTGGTTGATTTTGTTAATAACCGGAGGCGTGAAGGACTCAGTATCATTAATTCGGTAAGAGTTGCCGGTGTCGCGAGATTCCGCGCTATTCTGCTCACCTCGCTGACAACTTTTTTCGGATTGATGCCGTTGATCTTTGAAAAGAGTACGCAGGCGCAATTTCTTATTCCAATGGCAGTATCACTGGGATTCGGAATTATGTTTGCAACCTTGATTACCCTGATACTGATACCGTGTAACTATCTTATTCTGGAAGATATCAAAGCGCTCTTTTCAATGAAATCTGTTGAGCGCCGGGACCAACAGACGACTTAACACCAAATCTAATTACTGCTCAGGAAGGGCTATCCGACAGCTACGCAAAGCGAGACAGGCTGAAGGCGTCAGTATCGAGCGCAGGCTTTTGATCTGTCATTAAGTCCGCAATAAGCAAACCGGTAATCGGCCCCATGCTAAAACCCATATGCCCGTGCCCAAAAGCCAGCCATAAATTCTGATGTTTATGTGCAGCGCCAATGACCGGCAGTGAATCCGGTGTACAGGGTCGGCGTCCTAGCCAGGGTTCCGGATCAAGCTCTGTTGCAATATCGATTGCCTGCTTTACAAAGGGTTGCACCTGTTTAAGTTGCACAGGCGTGGGGTCAGTGTTTTCAGAGCCCCACTCCACGCCTGTTGTGACTCGCAGCCCCTTCTGCATTGGTGACATCACATAGCCGCCATCAACATCATAGACGGGTCGACTAAGCTGCGCGCCTTGATTGATCTGATAGTGCATGTGATATCCACGCTCTACTACCATCGGCACTTTGTATCCCAGTTGTTCCAATACCACCTTTGACCAGGCACCCAGGCTGACTACAACTGATTGAGACTGGCTTTGACTGTTTTCACAGGTGATCTGCCACTGATCATCGCGCCACTCAAGCTGCTTGAGTTCATCGAGTGCAATTGTGCCACCCGCCTCTGCGAACTTATTAGCATACAACTCACACACAGCACCCGGGCTGCTGACAGAGGCAGTATTTTTAATCAACAGTCCTGCTGCAAATATCGGATTAAGACCACTTTCAAGCTCCCGTATAGAAGCTCTATTCAGTCGTTCGAATTCGATATCACAGTTTTCAAGGTGGTATTGCTCTGTTGCGGATTCAGCAAAAGATTCAGCCGTTCTAAACAATTTTATCCAACCGCTCTCACGCAGGAGATCAAGGCCATTACATTCATCAAGCAGCAGCTTGTGCTCCCTCAGGCACAGAGCTACCAGCGAATTTAGTGCAGCAATGTTTTGCTCGAATGTATCGGCATTGGCATTTTTGAGAATACGCCTGCCCCATGGTGATAACTGCGCAAGGTAGCGGTAGTGCAAGCGAGCTTCACGGCTGCGGTTGGTTAAAATTTCAGGCAGTTTCCTGTGGATGCCGGGAGACGCTGCGGGAAATACAGAGCCACGACTGATGACGCCTGCATTGCCAAACGAAGTCTCTGATGCAGGCGCGCGCCTATCAAGCAACGTGACCTTAAAGCCGCGGCGCTGCAGCTGCAGGGCACTACAAATACCCACGATTCCCGCACCAATAACAGTTACGCTGTGATTCAAAAGAAGGAAGTTCTAAGTAACATGCAGCTATGTTACGGAGTGGAGCAGTGCAATTCCAGCAGCACCTGTGTGCATGACGCTATTGGCCGCGACACAAAAATTCTGTCCGCCTTTTCCGACTTAAATTCTATTGCTTACCTAAACAGCAATTGCAGAGATGATCAGCTAGTAGACATTGCCTGGAAGTTGAACTGCTACGCGAGTCCAGATGTGGCGAAGTACATCGTCTCTCTTTGGGGGCGGCGGATGCTTTCCATCGGCCGAACCTTTAAGCGCATTGGATACGGAGTTTGTAATTGTTGCAAAAACCGAGTTGCCAACATATTCGCGAGATCTGCTTTCGGTTGCAAGCATTCGACCACCGTCATCACTGCGAACAATGTTATCGGCGATTTTGCGCGCGGAAACTGTATCAAATACCTGAACCCGCACTGCAGTAAGCAGGATGGTTTGCCGGTTATGATCGCGATAGTCATGAACATCACGATTCAGCCTGCCAACAACCGGACTGGTATCGGGCTTTAGAGGAAAAGACTGCTCCTCTGGCAGTATGCTAACCAGCATCAGATACCTGCGTCGCAGTTCCGCACTCTTGAGTGACTCAAGGGCCCGGGAGCTCAGATCACCCTCAACACGATATGCCTTTAACAGTGAATCAAGAGGAGCACCAACACGTCGTGCCAGATACTCATAGCTGTCGATGTTGCCGCTGAGCTCAGGATTGGCGGCAAGAATTGCAGAGGCAAGCTGGTCTGAATAACGCCATCTGTCGGCTGATGTCAGGACTGATCTGCCAGGCGCATTAATTACAGCGCCAACTACCAGGCCATTCGGTACAGACAGCTCCGAAAAAGGACTGCAGCTTGTATGGCAAGCGGAAACAAACAGAGCCAGGCCAAATAGCAAGGCGAACCGACGAGAACGTTTTGCGTTGTAAAGTTTATGAAACATTAGATAAGCGTAGTCGATTCAAGCCCACAAAACCACACCGAAACCATTACGTCAGCGAGTTGGCTACAGTTGTTGATACAGGTATTGCGCAGCAACAGACGACGCGATTGCCAGGATTCTGCTGCTCTGAGTGCTAATCAGCGCCTCATAATCTGGATTATTCATGGGATCGCGAGCGTATCGCGCAGAGATTTGTTTTCACAGGGATTTTTATTCTCGCGTTGAATACTTATTGATATTCACAAGAGAAAAAAATTACTGTGGAATCAAAGATCAAGCGAGATGCCGTGGATCCCGTGAATAATCCGGGTTAAGGCTTTAACGATCTGATATTGGCTGGCTCACCGTTGAGAGCTGCCGGGGGAGGAAATTACCGCAGGAGGGATACTGATGCGGCGCAAAGAGTATGCGCCGCACCCGAATTACAGGTTACTTCAAAGTGTCATGCTTTAAGAATGAGTAGATCGGGCATATGCCAAAATATACTGTGGCAAGCAGCACCAGTCCCAAAAACAACCAGAACTTCGAGCCGAATAAGCCAACCAGTACCAGAGCACCACCCGCACCTAAGCGGATGTTTTTATCTGCACCACCCATATTCTTAACGAAATCGGGCATACCCTTACCCATGTTTTTTACACCGTCACCAACCTTCTTTACATTTGATGATTCTTCCACTTTTGTCCCCTTTTAAAATCGGCCTTTAGAAATCGGTCGGATTACAAACGTCCACTTGCTGATCTTAAACCAGAAATGGGAAATCCGAGAGTTTGTTAACGAAAGTTTATGTTCCTAACATAAGCATGGTCAATATAAATTCAAGATCTTTTACGCCCGGCAATGCGCATTCGCAGTGCATTTAACTTGATAAACCCTTCCGCGTCGCGCTGATGGTAGGCGCCTTCATCATCTTCAAACGTCGCGATTTTTTCATCAAACAGACTATCGTTCGACTGGCGGCCAAGCACGCTTACAGCGCCTTTATAAAGCTTCAGTCGCACATCACCGTTCACATACTGTTGCGAATGGTTTATCGCTGCCTGCAGCATTTCGCGCTCAGGGCTCCACCAGTAACCGTTGTAAATCACGCTTGCATAACGAGGCATCAGTTCGTCTTTTAGATGGGCGACTTCGCGATCAAGCGTGATGCTTTCAATCGCCCGGTGAGCCTTCAGCATAATTGTGCCACCCGGTGTTTCATAACACCCGCGTGACTTCATTCCGACATATCGATTCTCAACGATATCGTCGCGACCAACTCCGTGTTCTCCACCAACTTTATTCAGGTAAGTCAGTACCCCTGCAGGTGACATCTGTTTACCGTCGATTGCCACTATATCTCCCGCCGCATATGACAGCGTAATCTCAAGCGCTTTATCCGGCGCTTGCTCAGGCGCTACCGTCCAGCGCCACATATCTTCTTCGGCTTCAATCCAGGGATCTTCGAGCTGATCACCCTCATAAGATATGTGCAACAAATTGGCGTCCATTGAGTATGGTGACTTGCCACCCCGCTTTTGTTCTATCGGTATTTGCCGTTCGGCCGCATAGGCAAGCAACCGCTCACGGGAGTTCAGATCCCATTCACGCCACGGGGCGATAACTTTTACATCGGGCGACAGCGCATAGGCGCCCAGTTCAAAACGCACCTGGTCATTACCCTTGCCGGTCGCACCATGGGAGATAGCATCAGCACCGGTAGAATCAGCGATCTCCACCAGCCGCTTGGCAATCAACGGTCGGGCAATTGAAGTGCCCAGCAAATATTCGCCTTCGTAAATGGTGTTGCAGCGCATCATCGGGTAGACAAAGTCCCGGACAAATTCTTCCCGCAGATCTTCAATGAAGATGTCCTCGTCCCTGATACCTAGCAACTTTGCTTTCGCGCGCGCCGGCTCAACCTCTTCTCCCTGCCCCAGATCCGCTGTGAATGTCACCACTTCACACTGATACTCGTCTTGCAGCCAGCGCAAAATAACGGAAGTGTCGAGTCCACCTGAATAGGCAAGGACGACTTTTTTTACTGAAGACATTGAGAGTTCCTGGTGACGTTCCTACAGCTCTGATGTGATTGAGCTGCTGCTGGTCAATCTATGTTTGGTGGCAGATACTTAGCGTGGGCTGGCCTTCAGCCTCGCTGTACAGAGACCATGTAATGATCGAGCCGACACTGAGTCCCTGCACCCGACATAACAAAGGGGGATGACAAACTAAGGGGCCTTGCAAACGCGGCGCCGGGCAAGCATTGGAATTATCGGCTGACAAGGCCGCATTTTACATCAACCGAGCTGCAATCCACACCTGCAAACCACCTTTTTTTGCCTTACCAGCGGACTTTAACCGTACAACCAGACAAATCAACAAACAAATCAGGAACCAGCACAAAACAGCAATTAAACTTCAGAATCCGGTGAAACCGCCGACACCAATCTGGAAAAATCGCATCCGTCGGCAACAATGTTTTATACTCCGCACACAAGCCTTGCTCTGCAAATTTATTCCCCTTGCAGACAATAAAGACATTCTGCCTGCCGCGCATATACCTCCATGCCAATCAAGGCACCGAACAACGGATTCCGTCCATGACAAACAAAACAGTTACCCTTACCGACAACGAAAGCGGAAAAACCGTGGATCTGGATGTGCTTACCGGAACGCACGGCCCGGGTTGTATCTCGCTGGGCAATCTATACAAAGAAACGGGCTACTTTACTTACGACCCCGGGTTCGGTGCGACAGGCAGCTGCAAAAGTGCCATCACGTTTATTGATGGCGATCAGGGAATATTGTTGCATCGCGGCTACCCGATTGATCAGCTGGCTGAAAAAAGCAGCTATCTCGAAATGAGTTACCTGTTGCTCTACGGCGAGCTGCCTGACGCCAGCCAGTTCGCAGAGTTTACCAATACCATCAAAACCCACACGATGGTTCATGAAAATATCAGAGATTTTATTAACGGCTTCCGATACGACGCGCACCCGATGGCAATGCTTGTCGGCACGATAGGCGCACTGTCGTCTTTTTATCATGATTCACTGGATATCAATGATCCAAAGCATCGTGAGATATCTGCGCACCGACTAATAGCCAAACTACCAACCATTGCTTCTTACTGCTACCGCCATCATCGCGGCCTGCCGTTTATGTATCCGGACAATGATCTGACTTACGTAGAAAACTTTTTGAACATGATGTTTGCCGTACCTGCTCAAACGTATCAGCAAAGTCCGGTTGCCGCCAAAGCACTGGAAGTAATGCTTATTCTGCATGCCGATCACGAACAAAATGCCAGTACCTCAACAGTGCGTCTGGCTGGCAGCTCAGGTGCAAATCCATTTGCATCTATTGCAGCTGGTGTGGCGAGTCTTTGGGGTCCGGCACACGGTGGTGCGAACGAAGCTGTAATCAATATGCTTGAAGACATCGAGCAATCCGGCGAGACAATCGAAACCACTATCGCACGTGCCAAAGACAAAAATGATCCGTTCCGACTGATGGGCTTTGGTCACCGTGTTTATAAAAACTTTGATCCACGCGCCAAGATTATTGCCAAGCTATGTCACGAGCTACTGGATGATCTCGATGGTGATCAACCACTATTCAAACTCGCACGCGAGCTTGAAGAAGCGACGCTTGCAGATGAGTATTTTCAGGAACGTCGACTCTACCCCAACGTCGATTTCTACTCAGGCATCATCCTGCGCGCACTGGATATACCTATGAACATGTTCACGGTGATGTTCGCAATGGCAAGAACGGTCGGCTGGATCTCACACTGGAATGAAATGCACAGTGATCCGGAATATAGAATTGGCCGACCACGCCAGATCTACACAGGGCACGCTAAACGCGACTATCCGTCTTGAGGCGTACTTAAGACCAATAGCCTGATAACTGTACGGGGCTAATCTGCCTCGCCACAGGCACACAGTTGTTAAACATTGTGTAACCAGCCCGGCCGGTTTCTGCATGCCGGCCACTGGATAATCTGAAAGCCAGCGCACTGCTGGCTTTTTTGTACCCCAAATCCGCTTGCGGTCTGCATCCTGCATGCCCCACTCACTGATAAGCAAGTCAGTGAACGTCGAATTCCTGGCAGATTAATCAGCATGTCCTAAGCTCAAGGGATACTCCTGTTGCGCGATAACCTGTTAATGAAAGGTCGTTGCCCGGCTCGCCCGGGACTTGCAGATTTCAACTTAGACCGAGTACAAACCATGCAGCGGTTTTTATCCTCCCTGCTGGTGATGATGCTTTATGTAGTCAGCAGCAACTCATCAGCCCAGCAATTCGACAGCTTTCGCCAAATTGGTGAAGTTGGCGGCACCGCTGCGGGCACCGTGACCAGTATCACGCTGGCGCCAACCACCTCCCAGATCAGCTTCTTTGACGCCGCCGGGCTAAGTACAGTATTCGACGTGATATTCACACCGTCTGAAGTCATACGCGCGGACGTTCCGGTTTTCACGCCATCGAGTGATTTCGGCAGCGCCATCAGCACCACAATCGAGCAAAGCCTGAATCTGGATGGTGTCGGTTTCTTTACCGGTACACTGGTCAATACGCAAGACCGTCAGGGTGAAGTGCCAGCTCACTGGTTCCGCATTACCTTTCACGATGGCATCTGGAGCGGCGCATTCCGAATCGCAGACAGGGTGTACTCAATTAATCGCGACCAGCGCGATAACATTGTCGAAGTACGCAGCACACCATCTCAAAACACGACACTACTGCCGACACGTCAAGTGAAGGTCACCGCCGTTATAGACGAAAGCTTTGTCTACGCTGACGCCCCGGGTGACTCTGTGGGCCTGGACACGCTGGGCCATATCTTTGCCCTGGAAACGCTGCATGTGATGGAGGGCATAGCTCTGGATTCATTAGGGTTGTCGCTTAAGCTTGAGCAGCTTGTCTATCAGGAGTCGAGCGAAATTACATCGCCTTCGGTCTGGCTTGCAGACAACGCTGAGACTTTCGGTATCAGTGATAACTTTGCCACTTTTCTATTCCGCGGCAATGCAGCACCCGGTATTGGAAACAACTATGTACAACAAAATTCTGCGGGCTATGCGCAGCTCGCAACCGCACACAATTTTGGCGAGCTGCTCGGACTTCCTGCCGAAGACGGAACACTACAGAGCAATCTGAGCCCGCTGAACGCTGCGCACTGGAGCGACTCACAGAAAATATTTCTATCTGCCAATCTGCCGAACCCAGCAATGGTGCAGATCATAAACTCAGACACACCAGATATAGAAATTACCGAGTCCGAGATTATCAACGAGATCCCGCAATCTATCCTCGACTCAGAAATTGTTGAATCTATACAACCAGACAGCATCAACAGCGGTGCTATATTGCAAAACGATGGAGACGGTCAGGCGAACCTGATTCCAATGGAGTCGGGTGGCGGTGGTAAGCTTGGGCCACTTTCCGCAACCTTTCTACTGCTGATATCAATCCTTTCTCGCCGACGATTCAGTACTTGAGTTAAGCACCCTACAGGCGTTTACGCCACCGTGCGATACGATCAGCTTCACCTTGTGCTATCCCTGAGGCCACCTCACAGCACATAAACTGTCGAACCAACCTGTCACACGACAGTCTCAAGTATTTCAGTACACTTCAACCACTATCGAACTCGTTGAGATCTCCGCCTGTGCATCAAATAAAACACAAACACCTCAGCGCCACCATTAATCCGATCGGCGCAGAGTTAAGCAGCCTGGTATCCAAATCCACCGAGCTTATGTGGCAGGGTGACAAACAATTCTGGACTGGTCGTGCGCCAATACTATTTCCAATAGTAGGGTCACTGAAAGACGGCGCTATGACTTACCGTGGTAATCGATATAAATTGCCGCGCCACGGTATTGCGCGCCACGCGACCTTTGAAACTATTGATCATTCAGACGCAAGCATTGCGATGCGACTCACGGCAGATGAGGAATCACTGAAAGTCTACCCGTGGAATTTTGAACTACATGTGAACTTTACGCTGACAGATAGCAGCATCGAAATTCGCTACGACATTTATAACATCGATAACACCGAGATGTTATTTACCATTGGGTCGCACCCGGCTTTTGCACTGGAGATCAACGATCAATACCGTTTACGTGATTATGAAATTTCATTTAATAAGCCGGAGTCACTCGATATATACCGATTGAATGAAGACGGACTGCTTGACACACAATCTCAATCATTCGCGCGCTCCGATGATTCAACTGGCGCCTGTGCTTTTCGATTGAGTGAAGAAATTTTTAATGATGATGCGCTCGTATTTCGTGACATCAACTCCAGATGCATCGGACTAAAGCGCAATGGAAAGTTATTGTTATCTGTAGAGACCGGTGGAGCGCCGCATCTGGGAATCTGGGCCAAACCCGGTGCACCGTTTGTATGTATTGAACCGTGGCTCGGTACCAGCGACTTTATCAACTCAAACGGTGACTTTGCAGCGAAGCCGGATCTGCAGAAATTAGCGCCGCAACAAAAATACAGTCACGGCATTGCGATCGCTGTTGCTCCCTGAGAGTCTGCGGCTAGGGAGGTGTCACGGTAATGGTGATTGGTACGGTCGGGCCAGGACCGGGTTGCTCTGGTTCAGGATTGACAGAATCATCTCCACCACCGAGTAACAGCGCTGCCAAACCTACTGCCGCAACTCCGAGCACTACATAAAGCAATCGATTATTCGGTTCGGGGGTTTCGGCGGTTTGCGGGGAACTGGCCGGCCCCGGATCAAGTTCTCGCACCAACGGAAA
The DNA here is from genome assembly GCA_964649465.1 of uncultured Granulosicoccaceae bacterium. GTDB lineage: Bacteria > Pseudomonadota > Gammaproteobacteria > Granulosicoccales > Granulosicoccaceae. Next base: position 13,578 of record CAZYRP010000030.1, read on the forward strand.
AAACGGAAAACCCTTAAGCACCCTGTTACCACCGATATCGAGTGCCTCGATATAGTACTCAACGCTGTTTTGGCCCAGGGATGTTTCAATCTGCGCCGTATATTCACTTGTATTTCCAACCTGCTCCATCTCAGCGCTCTGGTACTGAGCACCTGATCTGTCACGGTGAAACAACACAACATGTGACAGACCACGATCATCAATAACCACCGCACTAAACTGCTGCGGCTGGCCGGGTATACCTGTTTCTAAAGCCTCGTGATCGATAACCGGTGGGTCAATATCTATTTCTCCGGGCCAGTTATTGTTGGTGTCTGTTGAACCACCGGTACCGGAATCATTCTGCGCCAGGCGAATCGTGCGAACAGACGTATCTGCAGTCAGGGTTTGGGCATACAACGACTGGCTCATGACCTGAGAGCCGAACAGCACCATCGCAAGAAATGATGCCAATACCTGCCGCAAACGTGCGTGTTTGTATTGTGTTCCGTTGTTAATAACGCTGCCTCCCGCTAACTTCTATATTGACGCTTTCTTGTCATGACAATACCACACGACGAAATCACGTTCAAAGCACTTGAACCAGGCCGATGGCGGAGAATTCTTATTTTGACCTAAAAAGCTTCACCTTGCCCAATAGGAGCCTGCGCTACAAGCTCGCGATACCAGACAAGTGCGGGCTACCAGACAATCCGCGACCAGCCGTACCGTTGCCTGTTGAGTGTGAGTTTGCTATCCCGATAAGCAGGCGAAGGATAGACGATGTCGCCATTGGGCATAATCATCGCCTGAATTCGCAGCGTCGCAGTAACGCGCTTCGGGTCAATGCCTGATTTTACATCGATGATTGCTGCATCCAGCCGCGTGTACCTGTCGAACAAAGAGCCAAACAGAACCGCCCGACTTGGACTGCCCTCTGAGAGCGATTCAATTACCCGCTGGTTTTTGGACTCAACAGCACTTTTTAACGCGTTGAACTGCCCGGTGGCATAGCTGACCTCATACTCAGAGAGAGGCTTGCGCTGAAAGGTTTCCTGAGCCACCACTTGTGACTCAAGGCTAGACAGTCTGCTGTCACTGAATTGCAGCGCACGGGCATCGTCAAGCCATCGTCTTGCCGCAGTAACATCGCCTTCTGAAACTGCAGCTTCCGCATTACCCAGGTAACTGTTGTAGGTTTGCCTGCGTTGTCTTTGACGTCGGTTGGCATCAGCAATGCGTTTTCTGTTCTCGTCCTCCACGCGGCGCTGCTCTGCCAATTGCTTTTCCCGCTGTTGTTGCAGCACCTGGTTTTTATCCAACGCACCTTGCGCTGATGCCTCGATTTCTGCAATACGCGGGTCATCCGGACGCACTTCTCGCAATTCGGCAAGTATTTTAAGTGCATCCCGGTGTTGACCTGAAGCATCAAGAGCCAATGCATCATTAAACCGTTGTTCGATTGCCTGACTGTCGCGGGAGCGGTTAATCCGCTTTTGGAATGTATCAGCAAGACCAGTGTCTGCCGAGACAACCCTGAGATTTTTAAGCGTCGATTCGGCCTGCTCAAACTCACCACTTTCGATTGCCGATTCTATCTGCGCTTTATAGATAGTTTCCATTTCCGACAGCTTGGATTTTGCCACTGGATTGTCAGGCGCAGAACCCAGAGCCTCGCGATACAACGGCAGCGCCCCGTCGACATAAGCACCATTGCTGAATTCAATGTCAGCTCGCTGCAACAAATCGTTGAGCGCGCTTTGCTGCTGATATTCACGGAATAGCCATGTGCCAGCAAACGCCACTGTCACTAACGAGACCAACGCAACAGCCCATCTCCGCGGAGAAAGTTTAGGAGAAGGTTTTTTGGTCCGCACCCGGCTAACGCCAGTGCTGCGGCCAGCGCTACCGTTCTGCAGATACTCCATTGCGGTTTCCGGCTCTGGCTGCAAGGGCTGTGTTTCCGGCTGTTCTGTGTAACGATCTGTGTAACGCTGCGGATTGCCAAAAGCCTCCCGCCAATCGGTAAGATTGCGCGGCCTGTCTGCCGGTCTGAAACACAGGGCCCAGTCAATTGCTTCTAAAAATGACTCGCTGTAGCGGCCGGCACCCACCACTCGGGCAGGATCGAGCGGGTCCGGTGATTTGCTCACCAGCGCCGCCAGACGGCCAGTCGGGCCAATTGGCGTATCACCGGTAATTGCGTAATACAACGTTGCACCGAGCGCATAGATGTCGGTCCACGGGCCAACCTCCATGCCCTCGCCTTCCTGGTATTGCTCTATCGGTGTATAGCCGGCAGAGACGTAAGCCGTGTGTTTAGCAGCATCAGCATCAGCCGGACGTGCCGCACCAAAGTCGAGAAGTACAGGCGTTCCGTCATTGCGAATAATCAGGTTCACCGGTTTGATATCACGGTGCAGGAAGCCGTACTGATGGACCTGATCAAGGCCGTCGACAACACTCAGGATCAGTGACTGCAGTGTTTTTTCATCGACACCATCGCCACGCTGCACATATGACTTGAACTCATCGCCTTCTTCATACTCCATGACCAGATAAGCCGTGCTATTGGCTTCGAACACCGTCATTACACGGACGATATTCGGATGTCTGAATTTCACCAGAGTGCGTGCTTCACGCAAAAAGTTTCCGACACCGAGGTCGAAATCAGATCGGGCCTGTTCGTTGATCGGTACCAGTGAGTTGTCTTCCCGGCGCTCAACTGCCCAGCCAGGCATGTACTCTTTGATGGCGACTTTGTGATCGAGATTGGTGTCTGTCGCGAGGTAGGTGACACCAAATCCGCCGCGACCAAGAACTTTTTCAATCCGGTACCACTGGACCAGATCACCTTCGCGCAGAATTTGATGATTATCCATTGGACATTAAGATTGCAACGCTCTTTCTTCGTTCACAGGATACGGCAAAAGAGCACTAATTTCAGCGCCACCCTGCTCTATAAATATATTGTCTCCAACCGGCAACCAGCTATTTTTCACAAATTTGCAATCCCGCAGCTTGCCAGCCCGATTTACAGGATGGGACAAATTTTTTTAATCGGTATTCCCAAAAATTTTTCGTTTCTACCACAATTAGGGTTACATCTTTACAAACGTTAAATCACCAGTGCCGAAATAATGAGACACTAGCGAATTAGCCGAATTTAATCATGAACTACCAAAGCAAGCCGCACCAAAAGGTTTGCTAACAACACGGGAAAGCGCGATGGATCTTTTTACGCTCGACAATCTGGTCACTCTGTTTTTGCTAATTCTACTGCAGGCAGTGCTGGGCTTCGACAATCTGCTCTACATCTCACTTGAATCAAAGCGGGCACCGGCGCATCAGCAGGCAAAGGTAAGAAAATGGGGCATTGGTATCGCGATCGCACTGCGACTTGTTCTGCTGTTTACGCTGGTCAATCTGGTGGAAAAATTCCAGACTTCGGTACTCAGAGCTAACTGGGAAGGGATCCTGGAATTCGATTTCAACTTCCACGCAATAATAGTGCTGTTCGGCGGGATATTCATTATCTACACAGCGATGAAAGAGATCATGCACATGATGTCACTCGAGGAACACGACGCCGACGGAAAACGACAGAGCTCCGCTGTCACGGTAATTATCTGGATCGTGCTAATGAATCTGGTGTTCTCTTTTGATTCAATTCTGAGCGCTATGGCGCTGACCAAAGTCTTCCCGGTAATGGCCTGTGCAATTATCGTCAGTGGTATTTTAATGATTGTGCTGGCTGATCGAGTATCTGACTTTTTGCAGAAAAATCGTATGTACGAAGTACTCGGCCTGTTTATTCTGTTCGTCGTTGGCATTATGCTGATCTCCGAAGGCGGCCATCTGGCACACATGAAGATCCTTGGCACAGAAGTCCAGCAAATGACTAAAGCAACATTCTATTTTGTGATCGTTGTAATGGCTCTGTCAGACGTTGTCCAAAGCCGCTATCAGCGCAAATTGCTGCGTGAAAAGAAAAGAATGCTTGCCGCAGCAGGTAACGCTTCAGCGCAAGACATGGCAAACCCATCTGTGGTCGATCATTCATAAGTCACCACAAACAAATTAAAGCGTAAAGCAAAGGCCCGACTTCGGGCCTTTGTCATATCTGCCCACTTAATAAATTGCAGCGACTTAACCGCTACGGTGTCAGCTCATAAGAAAGATAGCGAGGCACTTCTACTACCGGTGCACCAGGTGCGACCGTTACCGGTACTGCTGCATCAATTGCAGCATCCGGGAAATGATCCACGGTATTACCGGAAAAGGCACTGTTATCAGCTCGAAAGTAAAAACGCAGACTCTGTGGATTGCCGATAGCACTCAACGGAAATGACAGCTCACCAAATTCACCGTTCACAGCAACGGTAGACTGGCTGACCGTTAGCCATCCCCAGTCAGTTCCGGTACCCGTGTACATCTGCACATCATCAGTTTCAAGCAGAATGTCTGCACCAATGGGGAACTCCCCTGAAAATCCACGGAAACCAGTATTAATATCACCATCTGTATCTATATAAATTCCATGACCCCAGCTGAGACTGAACGCCTCATGGTTCCGGTAGGCAATATATAAGTCAGTCTCACTGTGCGCCACCCAGGCCTGGCGCCAGTCCAGTGGGTTGTCAGCAGCTACACCTGCAATATCTGCCGGATCTTCACCGAGCGACTGCAATCCATTCCAGTCAGCCACCGAACCATCAACAATCAGTGACGTAACCGGATTGGATACCGGACCTGTAACAGTGGATGCCCCCACTTCAATAGAGACAGTGGCGCTGGCACTGGTGAGATCGCCATCACTGACAGTAAAGGTAAAACTGTCTGCACCGGTAAAACTTTCACCCGGCGTATAAACCAAATTGGGTGCAGTCCCCGATAGAACCCCGCCCTGTGGTTGAGTGACGACGTTATAGACAAGTGCCATCTGATTTGGGTCGCGGCCGCTAAGCACAAGCTCCAGCGGCTGTGCAAAATCAGTCGTAAGCAATTGCCCGTTAGCCACAGGCGCTTCGTTTACTGGCAAAGCAGCTTGAACATCAATTACAACTGTAGCGGTTTCGCTGTCAGCCTGACCATCATTGACCCGATAGGTAAAGCTATCAACGCCACTTGCATTTGAAAACGGTACGTATGTCAGATGCGGTGCGGTACCAGACAAAGAGCCAAGAGCCGGTGGCATTATGATGCTGTAATTCAATGGATCATTATCTGCATCCGTTGCCACCAGATTCACACTGACTGCAGTTTCAAAGGCTGTGGTCAAATTCTGATTTTCAGCCTGCGGTGCAGCGTTAACAGGTAACTGCGTCAATACGTTTATTACAACCGTGGCAGGGCTACTGTCTATGCGACCGTCATTGGATACATAGGTTAGGCTATCCGTTCCAGCTACAGCTGGCGCTGTGTATGTTAAATCAGGTGCCGTTCCAGACAATACGCCGGATACCGGAGGATTTATTAATCGGTATGACAACGCATCACCGTCGGCATCGGTACCAGTAAGATTTAGCGTAAGATCTGAACCGGCGAGCACATCCACGCTTTGGTTGTTGGCCGATGGTCGGTTGTTCACCGTTGGTGGCGGCACTACAAAAAACTGTACAGATCGAGCATCACTGACCGTCACACCGTCATTGACAAGGTAGACGATCAGATCCTGTGTCGCATCGGCATCCGGGGTATAAACCAGGTTGGGTGCAGAGCCTGTCAGGGTACCGAATGCTGGCTGCAACTCAACAACGTAGTCCAGTGCATCACCGTCCTGATCAAAACCTGTCAGTGTCAGCGGATATGCAGCGCCATTACTAATCTGAATACGCTGCGCAAAAGCTACCGGCGCAAAATTATTCGGTGTATTGCCTGCGTTAACCGAGTAACTGAAATGCCGGGTCCTGAGCACTGATGCAATATCATTGGCACTGTCAGGGTAATAATCAATTGCTGTTCCAGCAGTCGCTGCACTATTGCCAAAGAAAAACAGCAACATGCTTTCAGGGTCGCCGAGCAAAGCACGCGGTATTTTAATTTCTGCGGTATCGCCTGTTGCTTTCGCATCGAGACTGGCTACAAATTCCCATAGCCAATCATCCTGCACTGCCAGCGCGTCACCGATGTAGCGAAACAAGGCACCACCTTCTATTACAAAATCAGCACCAATAGAAGACTCGCTTGAAAAACCCCTGAATCCCGTGGCGACGTTAGAATCTGTATCGACAAATATCTGATTACCCCATGTCAGGTCAGCTTCACCGTGTTCACGGTAGGCAATATAAAAATCCGTCGCATCGTGCGCCATAGTGGCATCACGCCAGTCAATATTGTTATTGGCACCTTCTATATCCAGCGGATCAGCATCAAAGGCCGTCATTGCAGACCATTCATCCAGATCGCCATCAATCACAACTGTAGTTGCAACATTGGAGATAGTACCTGCGACTTGTTGGAGCTGCGCCTCAACGTTAAACACCACTACACCCGGCAGGCTGTTTTCAATACCGTCGTTTACAACAAACTCGATCGAATCACGTCCCATATAGCCCTCATTTGGCGTGTACACCAGATTGGGAGCGGTACCTGACAACATCCCATTCAACGGGGCCGCTGTCACTTGAAATGTTAACGCCTGATTTTCGTTGTCATTACCACTGAGCTGAAACGCCAATGGCTGATTGCTGAGCGACTCCAAAATTAGTTCATTGGCAAAAGGCGCTGTGTTAGGAATTGGTGCTGCATTAACCAACAGCTCAAACACTGCTGGCTCACTGGTTTTTACCCCATCACTCACCTGGAACGTAAAGCTGTCTGCACCATTAAAGGAAGCGTCAGGCGTATAGGTAAGATTGGGAGCAACGCCGGTCAAAACCCCGTTTAAGGGATTGCTCTGAACACTGAAGCTCAATGTGTCACCGTCAACATCAGTACCGGTTAAAACAAGAGGTACGGCAACAGCCGTTTCTGTTTCTACCGTTCCGGTAGTAGCAACCGGTGCAGTATTCAGAGGTGTCACCGGTATCAGTTCAACAACGTGAGTGCCAAAGCTATTAAACTGCAGTGTTAAAACGCCATCGGTCTCAACAAATGAGCCTGCTCCCGTGACCGATGCGTTATTCATCATTCGTTCACTCAGGGCAATACTTACCTCACCTTCACCCTCGAACGTAAAATTAAGCACATCTCCATCACCGGTGAGTGACATCAGACGCGCTCGCATTGGCAACGAGGTAATTCTGGTTACAGGTGCCGCAGCAGCGCCAAGCGTAATCGAAAACTCACCTCCATTGTCTGGCAGAAAGACTCTGTTATCAGAATAGGCATACCAGTTTCTTACCTGACTGATCTTTTCATCATCAGCAACTTTGAGTGAAAACTGCCCAACGCCGTCCTCATTGTCATTCGCATTAACAGTTGCTGAGATTACACCTGATGTTCCGACAGATAAATCTACACCCGCGAAAGTGTTCATACGTTTATTCAGATCTTTAACAGTCGCAAACTCAGCGCCTTTGCTACTCGCATAGGCAATGGTATCCGTGAACATTTCTTTCGTATAAAGGCCTGCGGCTGTTTGCGTGGTAGGACCATAGTCATGCCACAGCCAATGCACTAATGGCGTTTGCGCATGATTAAGGGCCGTATCAATTTCGTTTTTCCAGATCTCTATCGACTCAGCCGGTGTGCGCCGGTAAAAGTCGATCAGTGTGAAATCAGGTGCCATATTGAGACTGAAATACATCATCTCGTGTTGCGGCTCAAGGTAACCAAACGCACCGGCATAACCGGACCCGACAGTACCCATGCGGCCGCTTAGATAATCAAGCCACGGCTCTAAAGTTTCAACAACAAACAGAGATTCCGCCTGCCCAGGGACGGCAGCACCTGCTACCGGCACACCAAGTCGTGTGCCAATTTCCGCCGCACTGTCTTTAAACTCAAACTCAAGCTCGTCTGCAGTAAGCAGGCTTGTCTGGTGTGGGTGAGTCCACGAATGGGTGGCTATCTCGTTACCCATGGCAATGTAGTTCTGGTATAGCGGCCCGGACACACTCCAGTCTGTATATTCGCCACCCGCGGGATTATTACCTATGTCTATGTAGTATGATCCAACGAAATTAAAATCGCGCTTCCACTCATCAATAATACCCAGCAGAGGAATCTCTGTCTGTGGCAGTTCCTCTGCAATCATTGCCTGATCCATATCATTTCTGGCAAGGAATACATATTCGGCACGGGAAATCTGTAACGATACCGGTGCAACATCACCGTAAACGACCCATTGAATAATACGCCAGAGCTGGTTGTTATCTGCCATGATCTGATCATTCGGAAAATGCACAACACGACCGCTGCGCTCAATGACCTGGGCACCGTTGTAAGTGACACCATCAGATTCAACCAGAGTCAGGGGAGTTGATTGCTCACCACTGGCAGCATCGAAGCCTGCAAACCAGATTTGCTCGTAACCAACAATCTCCTCACCCGGCTGATAAGTTTTACTTACCGGGTGAGTATTGTCGGCAATCTTTACCGACGCGCTCACACCGTTGAGAAACTCCACAGGTTGCACGCCAAGCACTGACACCATCGCACTGACATAGTCGTCATGCGATGTACCATCCTCTTTGAGACCCAGAAACTCACCTGAAGTAAGGATACCGACACCGTTTTGCTGTGCTTCCAGCAAACGGGCAACAATTGCACTGCGTTCAGTACTATTAACATGTGCGAATGCAGGAATAACAATCGCGTCATAACTGAGTAGGTCAGCGGTTGCGGCGAGTTGCTGTTCATCGAGTAAATCAAACGGTAAACCAGCCATCATCGCCTGATGCTGAACTGACGCAAACAACTGGTTGTACGCAAATGGGTCGTAGAAATTTTCCTTGCTCGTCTGCGAATGAACAATGGCAATACGACGCTGTTCGACCGGCAACTGAATAAGTGCTGAGCCAACGCCCGGTGATTCCGTGCCGCTATCCGCTGAGTTACCGCCACTATCGCCACAACCAAGCAAAAACAACGCAAACCCGAAAACAACCGTAATTTGTTTAATAAGACGAAAACAGTTCTGCATCGCGATTTCCATGTTGAGTCCAGCGGGTGTTTTCCTAAAATCACCCGTTCAACTACTGTGGACGGCCTGCAGATTAATAGCTTTACGCCGTCCATTTATCGTCACGCCCATACCGTTCATATTCGTACTGGATTTGTAAGCAAATGAGATGTACAACTCATATTGAGCGTTACCGAAAAATAATTCTAAAGTTTTACAGGGCATGTATTTTTCGAATAAATAATCAGCTGCATTCGCAGTCAAAGATTGAGATACTGACTAGTTCCGGCCCAGACTACCGATCAGATGCACCTACCCGATAAATCGCTTGCCGCTACGATCGCATTCGGATTTCTTATGACTATGTCTTCGGGTTTTGGACAGACATTCTTTATCTCATTGTTTAACCCACAGTTGCGCGAGGCGTTCGCACTGAGTCACGGGGACATAGGCAGCCTTTATTTCCTTGGCACGCTGTTAAGCGCCGTCACTGTCATCTGGCTCGGTAAGTTAATTGATCAAACCAATCTGAAACTCTATACCGGCCTGGTAACCGTCGGTTTGGCAATCGCATGCCTGAGCATGGCAAAAGTCAGCACCACCTCGACATTGGTTCTGGCGTTTTTTCTTTTACGCTTGTTCGGTCAGGGATTGTCAGGACACACAGGCATCACAACAGCCTCACGTGTCAGTGCTGATTTTCGTGGTCGCAGCGTTAGTTTATCCGGCCTCGGTTACTCTGTGGCGGAAATAATTCTACCGCTCACTACAATTATTTTAATAAGCCAGGTTGGCTGGCGACAAACATGGACGGTGTATGCGCTGGTAGAAATATTTTTAGTCGCAACAGTCGCACAATTGCTACTACGCAATGTAGCTATTACCGATGGTTCAAAGGCAACAGTGGAATACGATGCCGATGCATGGAACCGCTTACAAGTTATTCGAGACCGAAGATTCTGGCGCATAGCGCCAGCACTTTTTTCACCATCAATTATCTCCACAGCGTTATTCTTTCACCAGGAAAGTCTGGGCTCAATAAAAGGTTACGCACTGTCACAGTGGGCAACAGGTATTGCCGCATACTCAGTCGCTGCAGTACTCACCTCGTTGGCCACCGGCGTTTTGGTTGATCGATTTTCCGCTGCAAAAGTAGTGCGATTCTATTTACTACCTTTCACGCTTGCGGTACTGGTAGTAGCGTTTCTACAGCTTCCGGGCTTGCCATACATTTACTACGGTTTAATAGGAGTGACAGTAGGGATTGGCACACCAGCCGTGAGCGCGTTATGGCTGGAGTTGTACGGTGCGACACATATAGGGGCTATCAGAGCACTCACTCATGCATGTATGGTGTTCGGCACAGCGATTGGACCTGCGGTGTTCGGACAACTTCTCGATTCCGGCGTTAGCTGGAACAGTCTTTTGACTGGCAGCGCCGGCTGGATGATACTGGTTACCTGCCTGCTGGTCAGTACCAGGCTCACCAAAATACCACCAGATCTCACTTCAGCAATTGCAACTTCAGCAAAGGTTAAGTGATGCAAACTTTCAACAACTCCACCACCCTGTCACCAAGTGCACTACGGCAGCTGCTATATTCGTCGATACAATAGGAAAGTAGTCGACAGCAGAGGTAGTATTAAATGAAGAAACTATTTACAAAATCAATATTTCGAAATAGCCAATCACATGCGAGGCAACTAATCAGTGTTGCTTTAGTCGTGATGGCAGTACTTTTATCTCCACTCAGTGCAATTGCAGCTCAGTTGGTAGACATCAACAAAGCAAATGCCGCAACAATGATTGAAAACTGGAAAGGGATTGGTGAAACAAAAGCCCGCGCTATTGTTGCCTATCGAAAGAAAAACGGAAAATTCAAAGATATTAATGATCTCGCAAATGTTAAAGGCATTGGCGAAGGGCTGATAAAAAACAATCGTAAGTATATGTCTGTTTCTAAAGGGCTATCCAAACCCAGTGGCAAAAGCAGCAACGCAAGTACTGCTAAAAAGAGTACGAGCAAAAGCAGCAAAGACAAAAAATCTACCAGCAAAAGTTCAGCCGCTGCTAAAAAGTCGAGCACCTCCAAAAAATCAACCAGCAAAAAGTCGACAAGCAAAAAGTCAAAAACTAAAAAGTGCAAAAAAGGCTCGAAAGATAAGGACTGCAGGCCCGCTAAAAAAACCAGTAAAACGAAGAAAAAATCTACGACTTAATTGAATTAAACCGTACTACTGGACACGAGGCGCAGGGACGCGCCCTGTTGTAGACAAACACTGGGTTTAGCCAGACTCGGGCAAGAGCTTTCTACTCCACACCCACCTCCGTCCTGATCGCAGCTTGCATCATTCTCAATAAAGGCATCGGATACTTTCCACCCAGTCGTTCAGATACAGGCTTCAGGGATTGCTCTGCGGTTTCAAGTGCAAACAGTATTTCCGCCTCAATTTCACCACACTCATCCTCAGACAAAAAAGAGGTGATTCTCTCCAAACTCAGCTCCCCGTCGCGCGCAAGTGCCACAAGACCTGCATCTGCCTGAGATGCCGGCAATCCGCAATTTTTACCAACCTCTGTGACCGGGGTACCCTTTGTTATTTCCGTTAACAGCTGCTCTTTTATCTCTTCAGGACTGTGTGTTTTTTCTTCCCTGTTGATCACGGTGAGAAATTGCTGCCCGTATTTCTCAAGCTTTGCAGCACCTACACCTGAGATGGCAGCCATTGCGTCCAGGGTTCGAGGTTTGTTTTGCACCATCTCCATTAGCGTTGCATCGTGAAATATCACGTATGCAGGCACTCCCTGTTCTTTTGCAATATCGCTTCTCGCGATACGCAATTCTTCCCACAGATTATTATCTTCAGGGGCAACTGACTTTCCACTACGGGTTCGTTTTTGCTTAGTCGGTTTCTCATCAACCCGGAATAACAACCGCTCGCTGCCGGTTAATACCGGTCGTGAATTTTCAGTAAGCCGCAAGCCCCCTTTGCGCTCCATATCAGTAGTTAATAATGATCGCGCTATCAGCTGCCTGAAGACACTGCGCCAGGTATTGGCATCGTGGTCTTTTCCAATGCCAAATACATTAAGCGTATCGTGCTGAAATCGCTTGATTCTGTCATCGGGCTTGCCGAGTAATACGTCAGTCAGATATGACGCACCAAAACGTTGCCCGGTTCGATAAGCAGCAGACAAAGCCATGCGAGCAGCTTCCGTTGCATCCCAGGTTTTCACCGGGTTTATGCAGGTATCACAGTTGCCACAAGGCTTATCAAGGGTTTCACCAAAGTAGCGCAACAGCATTCGACGGCGACATTCGGTGGCTTCACATAAGCCAAGCATGGCATTCAGCTTATGACGTTCAATTTGAACAATCTCCTGACTGGCAGCAGAGTCGCCTAACATTTGTTGTAAGGAGATTACATCCTGCAATCCATAAACCATCCATGCGGTGGACGGCAGTCCATCTCGACCACCACGACCTGTTTCCTGATAATAAGATTCAACACTCTTCGGCATATCAAGGTGAGCAACAAAGCGTACATCGGGCTTGTCAATCCCCATACCAAAAGCGATAGTTGCCACCATCACCACACCCTCTTCCACAATAAACCGCCGCATATTCTCTGCACGGGTTTCACGATCCATACCTGCGTGATAATGCAGTGCATTGATATCCTGTGACTGCAGGAAAGCTGCGGTATCTTCGGTGCGCTTACGTGAGAGGCAATAAATAATGCCGGAAGCTTTGGGGTACTCGCCTTTTATAAATTGCAGCAATTGCTGCCGTGGATTATTTTTACCTTCAATTCGGTACTGGATATTTGGTCGATCAAAGCTGCTGATAAATACTTCGGCCTGCTCCAGACACAAGTGCTTGCGAATATCTTCACGGGTATTTTCATCGGCAGTTGCCGTTAATGCGACACGCGGCACCCCGGGGTAGTTATCTGCAAGTGAGGACAACTGTGTGTATTCCGGTCGAAAATCATGACCCCATTGCGACACACAATGCGCCTCATCAATAGCAAACAGTGCAATATTCAACCGTGACAACAACTGCTGTCCGGCTGAGGACACCAAACGTTCAGGCGCCATGTAGAGCAAGTCAATTTCTCCATCGATGGCTTGCGATTCTATTTTTCGGTTCTCTTGCGCCGACAGACTGGAATTGACGAAAGCGGCACGAACACCGTTTTGGCAGAGTTGTTGTACCTGATCCTGCATTAGCGCAATCAGCGGCGACACGACTATGCCGACTCCATCGCGTAACAGCGAAGGAATCTGGTAACAGAGACTTTTGCCACCTCCAGTGGGCATTAGAACCAAAGTGTCCTGACCGTCAATGACACGTTCTATGATCGCCTGCTGGTGACCACGGAATTGTTCGTACCCGAACAGACTCTGTAAACAGCGCTGTGCAGAATTCTCAGATTTCAAAGCTTCACAACCAGCCAGTTAAGATTGTTAGATTGCATTCATTGTATCCCGCGCGCCGTATTAAAAACGAAAAATAAACGCGGTCACACTGCTTCGTTTCCGATACAGATAATTTTAGTCTTCTTGCCTGTTCACTGTGTCAAACAACTGAATAAAAGCCCGGATCCGGGATTCCAGGTTGGAAAACAGACGATGGGGTACAGCAGCAGGTTGGAAAACCAGTTGTCCCGCACGTCTGTGTGGGTAAAAAGATTTCTCTGAACCATCGCCGCAAAAAAGGCCTCAGTTCGGCTACAAACGAAATTTCCTGTTCGTTGGCTGACTCATTTTGTCGGCCACATAACGAAACTGACCGCGTTTCACATGTTTTAACCTATTCACGGACATATTTCTCAACCTGGCTTAATATGATAGCGAAGTACCTCCAACCAGAACGGACTTATGAATAACAAATTAGGCAATATCGTTAAGAAACAGTTGCGCGCTGCAGCAGTTGCAAAGGAAACACCCGGGCAAAGCCTACAGCAACTGAGCACAATTAATAGTGCGGTCGATAACGTCCTTACAGAGTTCTCAAGCGTTGCAAAAGATTCAGACGGGCGGCAACGCCTGTATAATGCTGTCAACCTTGCCGATGCAGTCAAACTTGCAAACAAGGCTTCTTCAACTGATGAAGCAAGTGCGCAACTACACATTATTGTCGGCGATGATGGCCACAAGCGCCTGGTGAAACAGCTGCGTGCGGAGAACGATCTTACAGATGTTCAAGCCCGGAACATTCTTGCGGGCGTTTCACCCAGCATACTCGGTGCATTAAAATCAGAGTTATCTCATAGCTCTGTAGAAAATAGCGCGGCCGGACTCGCGACTCTGCTTAATTCATCGGGCTCTGTCACCACGACCACGAAAAAACCGGTGAATACACAGCCTGGACATCAGACTGCGCACACCTCCGGTGGCATTGCAGCCGCTGAATCTGGAAATTCCGGCTTCATGCGGACTGCGTTACCGTTGTTGCTTGTGGGTGCGCTTATCCTCGGCTTAGTAAAATACTGCAGCGAATCGGAAAAAAGCCGTGTGGTAGCTGAAGAGCGCAGCAATCTGCAACTGGAGTTGAATAGCGCACAGGAAGAGTCCAAGTTGCAAACGACTAAAATTGCCTCACTGCAAGGCGAGTATGACTCCGCACAGGCACAAATTGATCAACTGCAGCAAGAATTGCTGTCCTCCAAAGATGAGCTGGAAGCACTACGCAACGTACCTACCAATACCGCAGAACTTCAACAGTCACTGGCCAGCGTGACGAGCGATCGTGATGCGGCAATCGATTCCGAATCCCGGCTCAAAGAGCAACTTGAGCAGCTGACTGTCGAACGTGATCAGGTATCGAAGCAGTTACTCGAGTCTTCGCAAACACTGAAAGACACTCGTGCAGCCAGTCAGCAGGAGGTACAGGGACTTACTGCTGAAAACAACAAGCTGACAGGGCAGCTGACTCAAATGCTTGGTTTTCGCAACGCTGCCGAAGCATCGTTAAAGACACAAGATGAGAAAGTTGCAGAACTGGCCGAAACGATCACATCACTGGAAAAGCAAGTGGATTCACTTGAAAAAGCAAACGAAGAAGCAGGCCAATCTGCCATGCTTTTGCAAAAGCAGATCGACGAGCTTGATATTGAACTGAAAAGTGCACAAGACAATATTGTCACCGGTAACACGCAGCTAACAGAGCGTGCAGAGATGATCAAATCAACGAACGATAAGCTCACAGTTGCGCTTAGGGAGTATGATGATCTTGAGAAAGTGCGTGACGAGCTGCTTGATACACGAGAGGAGTTAACACAAGAAATCGAAGCGCTTAGTGCTGAGAAAAACACAGCCATGAATGAGATAAAAAGTCAGGACGTGAAAATCTCCCGGCTGACAAACGATTTGCAGACCTCAGTGTCCGATGGTGAAGCAAGTGAAACCAGAATTGCCGAACTTGAATCTTCTCTTGAGTCGGAGCAAACCACTGTTACCCGACTCGAAAACTCCAACACAGCGCTTGAGCAGGAAAAATCAACACTGCAGGCAGACTTCGACATGGCGAATGGCAAAATTGAAGCGCTCGATGCGCAGTTAATAATGCAGGGCCGAAAGTTGCTGCAGGAACGAAAGACAGTAGTATCGCTCAATGCGACGGCTGCCGGTCTTGAGGCAGATGCTCAAATGTTGACTGATGAGACTCTTATGCTGCGTGATAATCTCGAACGGCAACTCATACAAGCCGGTGTTAACGATGCTAAAGTGCAGTCGATCGACGACGACAGAGCGGTAGCTATTACGCTGGGTTCAGGCAATCTATACCAAACAGGTGAGGCATCACTGACCCGTGAAGGCGGGATAGTACTGGCGAAAGTCGGCAACATCCTCACCAACTATTCCGATTGGCACATAGATGTTGAAGGTCATACCGACTCACTCGCCATTGGTAAATCTCTGCGCAATCGGTATCCAACGAACTGGGAACTGTCATCGGCACGCGCCGCAGCAGCAGTCAGACACATGAAAAATGTTGGTGGCGTTGATGCTGAATCCCTGTCGGTACACGGATATGCAGAAACACGGCCAATTGCTGACAATAGCAATGCCAAAGGTCGTGAGCAGAACCGCCGCGTCGACATTGTTCTTAGGAGATAGGGTATGAGATTGGACAGTGGCAATGCTGCTGTCCAATCTAAAATCAATTTCGCAACACAGCAGTACATCTAAATTAAGGGGCTTACTGTTACGTAAGCCACTGAGCTTTTCATCGGAACAAGCACAAGGCCAACAATTGAGCTGCTCTTGCATGGCTTCCGTGAAACTCTCTGCAATACCGGCTTGCAAAGAACAATAAAAAAAATCAGCCAGTTAGCACCGCTGCTTTTCGATACGGATAATTTCGACTCTCCAACATGTTTAATCGTCAGATACCTGACCGGAAGCTTCAGCAGTCGAATCACTCTTTTGCATTTCCCAAAGCTTAAAATAGAGATTCTGTCGCGACAGCAACTCCGCGTGAGTGCCCGACTCAACTATATGACCATTATCCATAACAACAATTTCATCTGCATCAACAACGGTTGAAAGGCGATGCGCTATGACCATTGTTGTTGCATTGTTGCTAATTTTATTCAGAGCATCGAGAATCGCACGCTCTGACTGACTATCGAGACTGGATGTCGCCTCATCGAATACAATTATCTTCGGTGCTTTCAAGATAACTCTGGATATAGCCAGCCTTTGTTTTTCACCACCCGACAGTTTAAGACCACGCTCACCAACTACAGTGTCCAATCCATCCGGCAGTCTTGACAGTAACTCACTCAGATCAGCACTGTTGGCAGCTGCAATCACCTCTTCATCGGTCGCGTCGGGCTTTGCATAGGCAATGTTATAACGAATGGTATCGTTAAAAAGCACTGTGTCCTGCGGTACGATACCAATTTCGCGACGCAGACTCTGCTGCGTGCAGGCGCTTATGTCCTGCCCATCCACTTCAATACTTCCACCGGTTACTTCATAAAAACGAAATAGCAATCTAACGAGAGTTGACTTACCAGACCCTGACGGGCCGACCACAGCCAGTTTTTTACCCGCAGGTATTTCAAAATTTATGGCGTTTAGTATTTTCCGATCTTCGTTGTAGTGAAACTCAACATCACGGAATCGTATATTCGCGTCAGTTACTTGTAACCCCACCGCGCCGTCAGCATCAGTAATTTCCGGAGTTTTACCTAAAAGTTTTATTACAAGATCCATATCGGCCAATGAATATTGCAACTGTCGGTATACCGAACCAAGAATACTCAACGGTATAAATAGTTGCAGCATCAAAGTGTTGATTAGCACCAGATCACCAATTGTGATGTTGCCTGCCGCCACTTCTCTGGCTGAAAAAATCATGATAACCGTGACACCGATGGTCACTATCGCACCCTGGCCAAAGTTAAGCGCTGATAAACTGATCTGGGTTTTTAATCCTGCGCCCTGCCACAGTTCCAGCTTATCGTTGTAATACTCACTCTCCATATTCTCGTTATTAAAATACTTAACTGTTTCATAGTTCAACAAGCTATCTACAGCACGACCATTGGCTTCACTTTCATACTTGTTCATGGCGTGGCGAAAATTCATCCTCCACTTACTTATTGAGAGAGTAAAAATCACATAGGCAGCAACAGTTAGAAGTATTACGACCATTAAATGCCAGTCATAACGCACAAGCAATATCGCACCGACGAGCAGAAACTCTGCAAGAGTTGGCAGTATGCTGAACACCATCAAATTCAGCACGGACGCAAGACTACGGGTACCACGGGTAAGGTCGCTGGAGATTCCTCCGGTATTGCGCTCCAGGTGAAATCGCAGTGATAGCCGGTGCAGATGCTCCAGCACATCAACAGACATCTGATGCATGGCACTGTAGCGCACCCGAGCAAAGAGAATGTCCCTAAGCTCGCTAAATAACCCGCCAGCCAGCCTCAGAGCACCATAGGCAACTAAAAGCGCCATCGGGGCTACCAGCAATGCATTCTGGCCCTGTATCTGGGTATCAAGCCGATCGATGATGCCTTTTAGCACCAGCGGGATTCCTACTGTCGCAAGCTTGGCAATCAAAAGACAGGCTAACGCCAGTGCAACACGTTTGCTATATCGCCAGATGTAGGGCGATAGTTTCTTCAGATTGGCAAAATCATCGCGGTCTGCATGTGGCTCTTCCTGACGTGCGAAGCTACGCATACAAAACTTTTTCGCAGAGGTTATTTGGACCTTTGGCGACGACCAAAAAGTCTTTGTTGATTTGAACTTCCATATTGGAAACCTGCGCGATTACTTTCTTTGAGGCAAAAAAAAACGTGGCGCATTTCTGCGCCACGTCATTGTACTAGCTATTTACCGGCTATCTACCAGCCATTTCCTGGAGGCAAATTCTTACCGGCAAATTCAGCCTAGTAGCGATCGTCGCGATAATCTTCGCGATAGTCACGGTAGTCACCGCGATCACGATATTCACGATCATAGTCACCACGATCTACAGGAGCGCGATCACGATACTCAGGCTCACGATGCTCAACACGCTCTGGAGTTGAAGCTTCAGCAGGCGCTGCACCTGAAACAACCAATCGGTAGATAATCGCACCCAGTACACCACCAATGATTGGCGCTGCCCAGAAGATAGGCAGTTGTGTCAGAGGAGTATCACCACCTTCACCGAAGAACTTGGAAACCAGCGCAGGACCGGTGCTTCGGGCAGGGTTAACAGATGTGTTTGAAACAGGAATTGAAATGATGTGAATCAGTGTCAGTCCAAGACCAATTGCGATTGGCGCGAAGCCCGCAGGAGCACGGTCGTCTGTAGCACCCATAATGATGATAAGAAAGAATGCTGTCATGATTATTTCCATCGCAATCACAGCAGTCATGCTGAATCCACCTGGAGATGCTTCGGCATAGCCATTCGATGCAAGCGTTGGAACAGCACCAGCGTTAAGCGCTTCAGCACCGCCATTACCAGCTTCAGTGATAAACCACTGAAGAACGAATGCGGCAGCAACAGCTCCCAGCACCTGGAAAACAATGTAAGGAATCAGGTGACCAAAACCAAAGCGACCACCGACCCAGAGGCCGATAGATACAGCCGGATTAAAGTGTCCGCCTGAAACGTGGCCAACAGCATAAGCCATAGTCATTACCGTAAGACCAAATGCCAGCGACACGCCGAGCAATCCGATCGAGAGACCGTCTCCGAAGGTGGCAGCAAATATTGCAGCGCCACAACCCCCGAACACCAGCCAAAATGTACCGAAAAATTCGGCCAGATACTTATTGTGAAAGTGCATAAAATTTCCTTTAGCTCAGATTGTGTAAGTCTAGATTTGTAATTAGTGATTGAGGGACAACTGACACAGTCAACACCAACCCCTGATGCGTGAATAAGTCTTTTGGCAGGCTTCCCCGCCCGGATTGCCACACAGCCAGAAGTCTAGCGAGAGCAACCCGCCGAACAAAGTACGGTCCGGTAAACCTTTGTAACGTTAGAAATTATGGAATCCGACTGTGAGATGTATAGTCTTTATGAAGACCGCCAAATGGTAAATCGGCTGTGCCACTTAGACAAGCCCAACGGGTAAAATAGTAACCTCGCGTTATCCGGTTGAGCACAGACCACGGCAGTAGTTCATAATCCACGAATCATTTCGCTCAGGAGGTTATTTGTGCCCAAATTAGACGTATACCAATCACTTTGGGCTATGGACCCGGGCAGAGGCAGTCATGACGGAGGTTCGGCTGAGGAATACTTCGCACTAATTAAAAATGCCGGCTTTGCGGGTGCAGCTATTGATCTGGCCGCATCAGACCGCGACACCGCCTACAAAACGATGCCGCTGTTCCGTCAATACGAGCTCGGCTGTGTAATTAATGCCTTCCCGGCGAGCATGGAAGATGTACTGCCGGTGCTCGAGATGGCAAGGGAATTTAACGCCGTTGTGGTTAATATCATCGCCCAGGTGATCCCAAGCGGAGTTGAAGAAGCGTCACTGATGGTGCAGGACTGGATGGAAGAAGCGGAAAAGGAAAATGTAAACATAGAGTTTGAAACTCATCGCAATTCCGTCACCAATGACCTGGGCTATACCACCCGCCTGCTCGAAGCGGTGCCGGATATGAAACTCGGCGTGGATCTGTCCCACTACGTGGTAGATCGAGAGTTCGACTTACCCCTGAGGGATGAAGAAGTGCAGCTGATCGACAAAATTCTTCGTCGAGCTGATGCCTTCCAGGGCCGCATTTCTTCAGCGCAGCAAATCCAGCTGCAAATCGAGTTTCCACAACATCAAAAATGGGTTGTGCAGTTTCTCGACTGGTGGGAAACAGGCTTCCGCTACTGGCGCAAACGTGCAGATGTCGATGACACGTTAATATTTCAGACAGAACTCGCGCCACCCGAATACGCCATGACCGGACCAGACGGCATGGAGATGTCTAACCGGTGGGAGGAGTCATTAGTTATGAAAGGCTGGGTCGAAGACTTATGGAAGCGGCTCGAAAAAGAAGAAATCGACGCCACGATCAGCGGTGATAAAGAACGCAGTTAGTGAGTGATGAGAAGAGGTATCAGGAAAAGGAAGGCGCGGCAGAGTCAGATCTGGAGATTATTTATCACGATGAATCACTTGTCGCTATAAACAAACCTGCAGGCCTGCTGGTACATCGAAGTGCAATCGACTATCACGAAAAACACAATGCACAGGAACAGCTACAAGCCCAGGTAGGACTGAGAGTCTTTCCTGTACACCGGCTGGATAAACCGACATCGGGTATTTTGCTATTTGCACTAAATAAAGAGACTGCTGCCAATGTTGCTTTGCAGTTTCAACAGCATGACATCAATAAAGACTACCTCGCCATTGTCCGGGGACATACCGATGACAATGGGACCATAGACAATCCGGTGCGCGACAAAGATGCGCGTCACAAGCACAGGAAAGAAGCATTCACTTCATACACCACACTGGCTCACATCACACTGCCTGTCTCAGTAGACAAATATCCCGACACGCGCTACAGCATGATACGCGTGCAACCCAAAAACGGGCGCAGACACCAGATAAGGCAACACTTAAAGCACATCAGCCACCCGTTAATCGGTGATACAAGTTACGGGAAAACAGTACACAATAGATTTTTTAAGCAACAGTTTAACTGCAGCCGTTTAATGTTACACGCTCAAAAGCTAGTGCTCGTACACCCAGGCAACGGAAAACTGATCACGCTCGAGGCGAGCTACGATTGGCAGTTTAAACGTGTGGCAGAGCTGCCAGATTGGCAGTGGAGAGAAATCGATTGAAGAAATGACTGGCTATATTGACCAGTGAAACAATAGACCCCACTTTAGACCAGCAGCAGGAGACCCCGCTGCAAAACTGATTACATAGTCAGATGAATCGGCCGCACATGCTTACGACCACAACCCCGCCGGGAAACCGGGGCAGAGTGATTCTTATCAGCGCTGTCGCTGCCGACGACGTACCAAACCTCCAACCGCAGTCAACATAGCGATTAAAAACAGGGGGTCTTTGGATCCGTTATCGGAAAACAGAGAGCAACCAGAGCCAACCAGTACTACGCCATCCTCCACTACCGGGGCAAGCACATCCGCATCAGCATCATCCGGATCGAGGAATGCCGGAACATCATCAGCATCTGTGTCAACAACAAGCTCTTCCGAATCCAGAAGACCATCGCCGTCACTGTCGTCGTCCAGGTTGTTGCCGATGCCATCACCATCTGTATCAGCGGATGTTTCAACATCATCGGTAATGCCATCACCATCACTATCGGTATCAAGAAAGTCGGGAATACCGTCCTGGTCCGTATCCACAGTTGATTCTATAGCGTCCGGTATGCCGTCACCATCGCTGTCGAGATCGATAAAATTCCCACGCTGATCTCCATCAGAGTCTGTCGCACCTTCGACTGCATCAGGAATACCATCACCATCACTGTCAGCATCCAAAAAGTTCGGAACTGTGTCGCCGTCTAAATCGCTGTTACTTTCGACGCTATCCGGTATGGTGTCGTTGTCACTGTCTGTATCGAGCAGATCCGCAATACCATCTGCATCTGCATCGCCATTGCCTTCGATAGCATCGGATAATCCATCACTGTCCTGATCACCACCAGCGGTTTGCGCGCTTGTAGTCGTCGGGTCGATGAAGTTTGGTATCGAATCACCGTCAGCATCTGCAATACCTTCTTCCTGATCAGATACACCATCGCCATCGCTGTCGAGATCCAGGTGATTCGGAATCGAATCTCCATCAACATCGCTGTTACCTTCAATGACATCAAGAATAGTGTCATTGTCATCGTCATCATCAAGAAAATCGGGGATGCCATCACCATCAGAATCACGAAACTGAGTTGCATCGGCAGGATCAGTGTCGTCAACTGTCTCTATGTTATCCGGTACACCATCAGCATCACTGTCCGTCATGTCGTTCGTGCCATCCTGAAATGACGCAACACCATCGTCATCTGGATCAAAAAGCGCCTGCACCGCATTATCGTCATTACCTACAGTATGCAAAAAATCATTGTTATCAAGGTAGGCAGGAACACCATCGCAGTCTCTGTCGAAG
>CAZYRP010000031.1:0-35846 GCA_964649465.1 uncultured Granulosicoccaceae bacterium
CGTTACCGGCGTCTACTACCCGACAGGCGGCGCCATCTGCCGGCTCGTGAACAAGAATCGTAAAGAGCATGGCATTCGTTGCTCCGCCGAATCTACCGGTGGATCAATCTACAACATCAACACGGTTCGCGCAGGCGAGCTTGAGTTCGGTGTCGCGCAGTCAGACTGGCAATATCACGCCTACAACGGCACCTCCAAGTTTGAAGAACAAGGCAAATTTGAAAATCTACGTGCTGTATTCTCGGTTCACCCGGAGCCTGTGACACTGATGTCTCGACCCGACTCCGGCATCACAAACATCGACGATGTAAAAGGCAAGAGCTTCAACATAGGCGAGCCTGGCTCAGGAATCGCTGGCACCTGGGAAGTTGTTGAAGGTGCGCTGGGCTGGGAACGATCTGATTTGAAACTGGCAGCTGAACTAAAATTTGCCGAAACATCACAAGCACTGTGTGACGGCAAAATTGATGCATACTTTGGTGTTGTTGGCCATCCGTCAGCCGCTATCCAGGAAGCTGTCGCAACTTGCGATGCACAACTGGTTGCAGTTCAGGGCGACGCTATCGACAAGCTGGTAGAAGACAACTCCTACTATCGCAAAGTCAGTATCCCCGCAAATATGTACAACAATGCTGAAGACATCAACACTTTTGGTGTAGGTGCAACCTTCGTATCCAGTGCAGACGTTCCAGAAGAGGTTGTTTACGTTGTTGTTAAGGCAATTTTTGACAACATAGACGCCTTCAAAAAACTACACCCGGCATTCGGAAATCTAAAGGAAGAGCAGATGATTAGCGATTCCTTATCTGCACCATTACATGATGGCGCAATCAAGTACTACAAAGAAAGAGGCTGGATGTAACGCGATCCGACAGGTTGTAGCTTATTAATTACTTCGCGTAAAAACAGAAGGCCCGCTTATGCGGGCCTTCGTTGTTTTACGATCTGTGCAACTGTAATTTGAAAAAATAAACAAGTGTATTGCAAGCAAATGGAGTCGACAAATTAATGGCCAAGAAAAATCTAACACAAGAAGAGCTGGATCAATTTGTTGCCGAGATAGATACCGGAGGCCGTGAACCACCCGGGTTTTTAGGCAAATTTATCATGTGCCTGGCTTTCGTCTGGGCCGTTTTTCAACTCTACATTGCCTCCAACCTGCCTTTCTATCTCACTGAAGTCACCGGCTTAAAGCTTGTCGTAACTAACACTCAGGCTAGATTGATTCACCTGGCATTTGGACTCATGCTGGCAGCGTTAGCGTACCCGCTGTTTAAATCAAGCCCTCGTGATCGAATTCCATGGTACGACTGGGTACTCGGTATACTTGGCGTCATAAGCTGCCTCTACATGATCTGGTTCAAAGAAGAGCTATCTAATCGAGCAGGCTTACCCACTACCGCAGATCTGGCTGTCGCAACCACAGGTATGCTGGTTTTAGCAGTTGCTGTTTATCGCACACTCGGGCTGCCACTGCTGATTGTCGCCAGTATTTTTGTGGCCTATGTATTTTTTGGCAATTCGCCAATGCTGCCGGAGACGGTGCAATGGAAAGGCGCTTCCTACGGCAAAGCCATGTGGCACTACTGGATGCAGGGTCAGGGAGTTTTTGGCGTAGCCCTCGGTGTATCTGCGTCCCTTATATTTCTATTTGTGCTGTTTGGTTCCATTTTAGAAAAAGCCGGTGCTGGCAATTTCTTTATTAAAATAGCGTTCGCCCTTCTTGGTCACTTTCGAGGAGGGCCCGCAAAAGCTGCAGTCGTAGCATCAGCAATGAGCGGCCTCTATTCAGGCTCATCGATAGCAAATACGGTAACCACAGGCACCTTCACTATCCCCTTAATGAAGCGAACCGGTTTTTCTGCTGAAAAAGCCGGTGCAGTCGAAGTCGCCTCATCAACCAACGGACAATTAACACCACCCGTTATGGGTGCAGCGGCGTTTTTGATTTCAGAATTTACTGGCATAACGTATACGGAAATCATCAAACACGCTTTGGTTCCAGCTCTGGTTTCTTATATTGCGCTGCTGTACATCGTCCATCTTGAAGCATGCAAGATGGATCTAAAGGGGCTGCCGAAACATCCCACAACCAAGACTTTCATCAACAAGCTAATAGGATTTCTAAGCGGATTTATCGGCATTGCTTTACTGGGCATTGCGGTTTACTACGGGCTTGGCTGGATAAAAACAGCCATGCCAGAGACTGCGTTTACAGCAGTTATTATCTTGTGTTCGGTGGCCTACCTGATTTTATTGTTCCTTGCATCACGCCATCCTGATCTTGTGGTGGACCATCCCGATGCACCCATCGTTGAGTTACCAAAGGCAGGAGCGACAGCCATCACCGGTCTGTACTACATATTGCCTATTGTCATACTGATCTGGTGCATCATTATTGAACGTTTGTCACCAGCACTCTCTGCGTTCTGGGCGACCATTGCAATGATCATCGTCACTCTTACACAGCATCCGCTAAAGGCAATATTCCGTGGTAAGGGTTCACAGATAATGCCCGGCTTTTCACGCGGCATATCTGAGTGGGTCGACGGTATGATATCCGGCTCACGCAATATGATCGGCATTGCAATCGCAACCGGTGCTGCAGGTTTAATAGTCGGTACCATCTCACTCACTGGCGCACATCAGGTCATCGGCGAGTTCGTAGAATTTCTGGCCGGTGGCAATTTAATGCTGATGTTGTTATTGGTTGCAGTAATGAGCCTGATCCTTGGCATGGGCTTACCTACAACAGCTAACTACATCGTGGTATCAAGCTTAATGGCACCGGTGATCATTGCCCTGGGTGCTAAAAGCGGGTTAATTGTGCCGTTAATCGCTGTTCATCTTTTTGTATTTTACTTCGGTATTCTGGCCGATGACACACCACCAGTGGGCCTTGCGGCAACCGCTGCCGCCGCCATAGGCAAAGGCGACCCGATCAAAACCGGTATTCAGGGTTTTGCCTATGACATTAGAACCGCCCTGCTTCCATTTCTTTTTATCTTCAACACAGAATTGCTGTTGATCGATGTCAGCTGGTACAAAGCAATATTCATATTTATTGTAGCGGTGATCGCAATGATGCTATTCGCATCTGCAACACAGGGGTGGTTTCTAACAAAAAACCGCATCTGGGAATCAGCCATCTTGTTACTGGTAGCTTTTACGTTATTCAGGCCGGGCTTCTGGCTTGATCGCGTGCAACCGCCCTATATAAGCGAGGACGGTGGTAAAGTTTATGAAGTGGTTAGTGATATTACGCCTAGCGGGAATGCGACATTCGTTGTCAGCGGTCCTAACTATAATACGGGCGAAGAGGACTCAACGACCCTACTCGTACCATTGGGTGAACCGAAAGAAGCAGCAGAAAGATTACGCGAAGCCGGATTAGATGTACGCCTCGAAGACGGTATCGCTATTATTGATGAACCGCTGCAGGGCACGCCATACTTCAGCCTGATTGGAAACTTGTTCGACTTCTATGCAGACGATCCGGTAAAGATTTCTGAAATCAAGAAACCCGCCCCGAGAATAGCGAAAGAAATTTTCTACTTACCTGCAATACTGCTACTCGGCCTGGTTGTATGGTTGCAGCGAAGAAGGATCAGTAAAGCTTTATAAGGTTTGCATTGCCTGGCATCGACCGCGATGCCAGGCCTGTAGCCTGCAACCTGACATAGACCAGCTAGCTCTTACTGTTCGCGTTTCGGCCAGTGATCTCATTGTGCATGGCACAGATTTCACGGCTGGCAGTGGTTTCGCACCAGCCGGGTACAACCGAGTGAAGCAGTGCGGCCGCCCCCGCCTTGAAAAGACGACCTGACATTCCTGCCGCAAAGCACATGTGCTGGAAATACGTTTCATCTACTTGCGCCGGGTGATCGCGGCAGGTTTTTAGAAAGCTCTGTACAGAGGAATTCGCGGACATAATCTTGCTCTGAATAATCAAATAGTTTGGAGCTCAGATTGCCATCAAAGACTCACCAATACATCTCATATATTATTCCATATTTGCATTTTGTGGGATATTATCCCATACATGAGCCAAAAACTGGACAAATACGATCACACCATACTTACTGAACTGCAAAAAGACGCATCAATCAGCATGGACCTCTTGTCTGAGCGCGTGAATTTATCCCGTAACGCCTGCTGGAGACGGGTCAAACAGCTGGAGGAATCCGGCATCATTCGATCCCGTGTGGCGCTGGTTGATCCCGAATCTGTCGGCCTGGGCTTGTCTGTCTTTGTACTGATAAGAACCAATCAACACGGTCCGGACTGGCTGACAAAATTTGAAGCCGCCGTTAAATCAACACCCGAAATCATTGGCGCTCACCGAATGAGTGGCGATCTCGACTATGTGCTGCGGGTGAGGGTTCGCGATGTAAAAAGCTACGACAACTTTTATCAAAAACTGATTTCCCAGGTGCCTATCTCGGATATCTCTGCAAGCTTTGTCATGCAAGACATTGTAGATACCACAATGCTACCGATAAACTGATCACGCCCGTTACCGGCTCTCCTCAATGATGCATCTGCTTTGAAATCAGACTTACAACTGACTGCCAGTATTACGCTATTTCTGTCAGCAGCATTATGGGGAATATTCTGGCTACCAGTTAGAGTTATTGAAGGTCTCGGAATATCCGGCGTCTGGGCGGTGTTAGCAATTAACATCGTACCGCTACTTTTTTTGCTGCCACTGGTGATCTACCGCCGCAAGTACTTTTTGATCGACTTCAATAGCAAATTAATAGTAGGCCTGGCATTGGGTAGTGGCATGGCTTTCTATGCAATCGCTATTCTCTATACCACCGTGCTGCGTACAACGTTATTGTTTTACATGAGCCCAATCTGGGCAACGTTACTGGCAATGTTAATTCTCAAGGAGCAAGTCAATGCAAAGCGCTGGCTTGCCATCGCTACGGGATTTGCCGGGCTGTTATTAATACTCGCAGGCAAAGATACGTCAGAAGTTGATTCGAGCTTTAATCGTGGAGATATATTTGCCCTGCTGTCAGGGCTGTTCTGGGGCTACGGCACGGTTATGGTAAAAAAATCAGCTGAAATTCCCGCTATAGACCTGGTACCCGGACAATACTTCTTCGCGAGCATTGTTGCTGCAGCGGTGCTACTAACCACAACTGGCAATCCGGAATTCAACATACCGGCCTTCAGCCAATGGCTGGATGCTGCACCGCTTGTTATAGGCTTTTTTGTTCTGCTCGTGCTACCAGCTATCTTTATAAACACAAGGATTGCACAGATATTGTCACCCGGCAGAGTGTGCCTTTTGATGATGTCAGAAGTGCTGGTAGCCGGAATCAGTGCACCCCTATTCGCAGGTGAATCAATTTCACCAATTGAGTGGTTTGCGGGATTACTAATACTCACTGCAACGATTATTGAAGTGTACAGCGTACCTGCGACGGTAAATACAAACGGTGATGGAATTGATTAATTTGCGCGACTGAAGATATCAATTACGCGACCATCGGTTTGATCAATAAAATACACTACCGAACTGCTCGCATGACCGTACTCGGTTACATAAAGGTGCCACAAATTACTGATATCAGTCTTAAGATCCACTCTGGTCTGGTAGCGCACTCTTTTCCAGAAAGTGTTATCCAGCATGATTTCCATCTGACCTTTGGGCCCGCGCTTAACATCAACAAACATCTCGACCCCAACCAACTCATTAAGCCCGGATATCGCATCGTTAATTTCCAGCCAGACTTCGTTCTTTTTGTTTGCCGCAGCAATACCCGCCGCACTAAAAGATTGCGGCTGCACCGCGGGGAGTGCCTGAGTTGTTTGCGGGGTTGTTTGCGGGGTCGATTGCCGGGCCGATTCCTGAGGCAATTCCGGCGGCAACGGCTCTGGTGATGTTGTCAGCGAAGCAGACTTCGCCTCTATAACTACAGATTGATTCGCAACAGGCACAGGTGATGGCTCGTTGCCTTCGTTTGTAACCGTTTCCGACAGCACCATCCGGAATGACGCAACCAGCACGACAACCAGCAGCGTAACCGGTCCAAGACCCACAATCAGTTTCTTTAGCCAGAAAATCAATTTCTATCTCTTCTCATTCATCACCCGATCGGGTTGCCGGTTTTAGATTGATTGCTATCTTAGGACGTACTAGTAAACTAAATGTAGCGCTTCATGTACAGTGACAAGAGCCCACAATCACTAAATATTTACTAATATCAGTTATATCAGCAACTTATTTGGCGTATTAGTGGCGTAATTCCGCGCTCTATTTTCGTTACATCAGTAATTACGGTACATACCTTTGTCCGGATCCAGCTTTTTAACCCGTTGCCAGCAGTTATACTGTAATTATCACAGCCGCAGCACACACCATTGAACTCTCTGCACCTCAACACTGACTTCACGACCGCATTGCCGGGCGAGCCCGATGCGAAAAACTACCCGCGTCAGGTCTATCAATCAGTTTGGTCAAAAACCGAGCCCACGCCAGCACGTGCGCCGGAACTTATAAGCCACATCCCCGAACTGACAGAATCACTTGGCATTGATGTTTCCGACCCGCAGGCAGCACAGGTATTTACCGGCTCATCAATGGCCGAGACCTGCATGCCTTACTCGATGCGCTATGGCGGACATCAGTTCGGAAACTGGGCCGGCCAGCTCGGCGACGGGCGCGCAATTTCACTGGGTGAGATCGAAGACCAGAACGGTCAGCACTGGACCTTACAACTCAAAGGCGCAGGCCCAACCCCCTACTCCAGGCAGGGCGATGGCTTTGCCGTTCTACGATCATCAATCCGGGAGTACATGTGCGCAGAAGCTATTCATCATCTTGGCATTCCAACCACACGATCTCTAACACTATGCACAACCGGAGAATCAATTGCTCGCGATGTTTTCTACGACGGAAACGTCACCATGGAACAAGGCGCCATTGTTTGCCGTGCTGCACATTCATTTATTCGCTTCGGCAACTTTGAAATTCATGCAGCCTATGAAGAAACGGATCTCTTAAAGCAATTGGCCGACTTTGTCATCACCCGGGACTTCCCTCACCTCGGCAAACTAACAACAGGTGCTGATAATACCGATACCTATCAACAGTGGTTCAGGGAAATTTTAAAAACCACAGCCAATACCGTTGCACAGTGGCAACGGGTTGGTTTTGTACACGCCGTTATGAATACCGACAACATGTCGATACTTGGGCAGACAATAGACTACGGCCCTTACGGATGGCTTGAAGAATATGATCCGCGCTGGACTCCCAACTACGTCGACCACAGTATGCGCAGATACTCGTATGGCAATCAGCCGGATATTGCATTGTGGAACCTGTACCGGCTTGCCAACGCACTGGTCCCCTTGTTTGAAACCACAGGGCCACTGGAAGAAGTACTGAGTGAATACCGCGATGCATGGGATCAAAACTGGAATCAGATACAAGCCAACAAAATCGGCCTGCAGGAATTCAGCCCATCAGACAACGAGCTGCACGACTCACTCTGGTCAACTTTAAAGCTGACCGCTACAGACTTTACAATATTCTTTCGACAACTCGCGAAAATATCGCCCGAAGCCTCAGAAGAAGAAATCCGGACACTGTTACTGCCCGCGTTTTATAAAATTGATGAATACAATGCTGATGTTGAAGCAGGCTTTGTGCAGTGGATAACGCAATGGCAACAGCGTGCAGCAAAGGAAGACCCGGACTTACGCACCAAAACAATGAACGCCACCAACCCGCAATATGTGTTGCGAAACTATCTGGCGCTGAACGCCATTGATGCTGCGGAGAAAGGGGATTTCTCTGTTATGGAAGACATCATGAGGGTATTGCGAACACCATACAATGAACAGCCGGACGCAGCACAATACGCTGTTCGAAGACCTGAATGGGCTACCACCAGACCCGGCTGCACCATGTTGACGTGCTCCAG
Source organism: uncultured Granulosicoccaceae bacterium (assembly GCA_964649465.1). Lineage (GTDB taxonomy): Bacteria > Pseudomonadota > Gammaproteobacteria > Granulosicoccales > Granulosicoccaceae. The sequence continues at coordinate 7,944 of CAZYRP010000031.1, forward strand.
CTAAGCCTCTAACGAATAAGCCTCTAACAAATAAGCCCCGGGAGAATTAACCCCGGGTGTTAAAGAGTCAAGCCAGAGAATTACCGGCCACCGGAGGCCGCCACCGGCTAAATATCACCAGCGCGATTATCACAGACACTGCAGATAATAAAAACGGCGCTGAAGGCAGAAACACCGGCGCTTCATCGCGGGTGAAATAGCTGAAAACCCGTGTCATTAGAAACGGACTTATAATTGTTGCGATAGCCGTCAGTGAGCTCATCGCTCCCTGCAACTCACCCTGTGCATTATCCGGCACACTATTACTCATCAAACCCTGTAGTGCCGGCACTGCTACGGCACTGAAAACACTAATCGGCATATAGGCAAACACATGCCATGTTTGAGTCATGAACGGATAGAGAAGAAACGTTAACAGATGCAGACACATACCCAGCAACGCAGTTCGCTTTTCACCAAAATGCTTAAGAATCGGGCGTATCAAAACTCCCTGAATAATCGCAATACCTAACCCGTAAGCAGCCAGTGATAATCCAACCATGCGCGCATCCCAGTCAAACTGGGCCAGACCAAAGAACGCCCAGACTGACGGATACACGAAAAACGCAATACTCAGTAACAGATACGCCATCAACATTGGCATCAAAGCAGGCAGCTTTTTCATTTGCTTAAACGCACCAAACGGATTGGCACGCCGCCACTCAAAGGGACGCTTCGTTTGCGCTGTAACGGACTCCGGCAATACAAAATAACCGAACAACATATTGGCGAAGGCAATTACCGCAGCTGCAAAAAATGGCGCTCGAGAACCATACTCTGCAAGCAGACCGCCAATCATCGGACCCAATATAAAGCCTATGCCAAACGCCGCACCCAGCAAGCCGAAATTTTTTGCCTTGTCTTCACTGGTGGAAATGTCGGCCATGTAGGCCGCAGCCGTTGATTGGGTAGCAGCGGTAATGCCACCAATAAATCTGCCAACAAACAACAGCCAGAGCGACTGTGCAAAACCCATAATCAAATAGTCTACCGCCATTACAAACAGCGCAACTAGTAATACAGGGCGCCTGCCATACGCATCTGACAATCCCCCGACCGCAGGCGAAAAAATAAACTGGTTAATCGCATAAACAACGGTAAGCGAACCACCCCACAATGCCGCCTGACTCAGATCGACATTGCCTACCTCCCGAATGAGATCAGGCATTACCGGCATAATAATACCGATGCCCATAGAATCGAGCACGACTGTGGTAAAGATAAATAAAACAGGTAGACGCATAAGTATGGTTTGCGAGCACAACTCGCAATTACCTCAGACTGGATTCAGGCAACCGAAATGGAACTGGCTGGAAGCTTGTTGCAAGCTCCGTCGAGTTTACCTGCCTTTCCATACCGGGTCGCGCTTTTCAGCGAATGCCCGTGCACCTTCAAGCTGATCTTCAGAGCTGTAGAGCTTATCAACCGATAAGAGTTGTCGCTTTGAAATTCGATTGAGTGCATCCTGAAACTTCATGTCCTCTGCCTCGCGCACCACTTCTTTTATAGCGGCATAAACCAGAGGCGGACCTGACGCCAGCAATTGCGCCAGCTCGCGGGTTTTATTTAGCAGCTGGTCCGGCTCGCACACCTCTTTAAGCAACCCCCACTGCATCGCTTCTTCAGCATCAAACCAACGGCCGGTTAATAACAAATCCATTGCCACATGATACGGAATGCGCTTTGGCAATTTAACTGAAGCCGCATCTGCCACGGTACCGGAGCGAATTTCAGGTAAGGCAAAGCTTGCCGTATTGGAGGCTAAAATCAAATCACAGGACAACGCAAGTTCAAGCCCGCCACCGCAGCAAATTCCATTTACTGCACAGATAACCGGCTTGTTCAGATTGCCGAGCTCCTGCAAACCACCAAAACCGCCAATACCGTAGTCACCATCAACCGCATCACCATCTGCTGCCGCTTTTAAGTCCCAGCCAGGGCAAAAGAACTTGTCACCCTCGGCACGTAAAATGGCAACACGCAATTCCGGATCATCGCGAAACTGCATAAATGTCTCACCCATAATCCGGCTGGTGGCAAGATCAATAGCATTGGCCTTCGGACGGTCGAGCGTCACTTCCAGTATGTGGCCATCGCGGCGAGTTTTAATGGGTGCATCTGTCATAGTTATCTCAAGCCTATACGGCATGCCTCTTCGGTGAGCCTCTTTCGATCAAGCTGTTTTCGGTAATTCTTTCGATGATGTGATTAACGCATCAGCCACAACTGCTTTATTTTGCAGGCAAAGCAACGGATTAATTTCTACTTCTGCAACAGTATCTTTATTCACTTCAAGCCACTGACTCAGCTTCACCACCGCATGAACAATGGACGCCCGGTCGGCTCCCGGCTGGCCACGATAGCCTTGCAGCACCGGTGCAATCTTTAGTGTATCTAACTGATGTACCAATTGCGCTTCAGTTACCGGCAACAGCAGACTTGCAGTATCCCGAATCAACTCAGTCAACACGCCGCCGGCACCAATAGTCAATTTAAACAAGCCATCCGGCTCCCGGACAACGCCAACTAAAAGTTCGGCAACTGCGTCCTGATAAAAAGGCTCAATCAATATTCGATCAGCACTTTGCAAAAGCCTTGCAGCGTGCTTGCGTAAGTCTTCTTCTGTTTTAACATTTAGAACTACCCCGGCCTGCTCGGTCTTGTGTGCCACACCTGATATTTTTATAACCAGCGGATAACCGGTATCCGCACTGGCTGCCACCGCAGCTGCGACACTCTCTACCTCAACTGCAATTGCGACCGGCAGACCAGCACGGCGCAGAATATTCTTTGATTCGAACTCGGTGCGAATAATAGTGTTAAGCAGCTTAATCTCTGATTGAAGTATCGGGGGCAATGGTATTTTATTATGGTCGCTTAAACTCATACCGATAAAACAACAGGCAGCCACCGCATCAAGCGCTTCTTCAACGCCGCCAAAAGCACAAAGATTTTTCTGCATTAAGCGTTCACAGACCTCCTCCGGCAAATTCTCCGGCAACGTTGCCAGCAATGCCACAGTAGCACCTGTTTTATCACGTGCTGCCAACAAGGCATCAACAGCCACCCACCAACTATCATCCTCACAAACATCTAAACGCGGAAAATCAATTACCAGAAAGGTCATTGCCGCAGGAGTCTGCAGCATAGCGGTAAAGGTTGCAGTCATCGCAACTGAATCACCCCAAACATAGGTATGGTAGTCGAGCGGGTTAGCCAGTGCGACCATCGGACCAAGTGCCGTGCGCAAGTCTGCTTTTTGCTTTGCACTGAGCGCAGGATATACAAGATTACGTTCTGCGATTGCATCTGCCATCAGACTCGCTTCACCTCCGGAACAGCTCATTGACGCTATTGTGTTGGCTGATAATGGACCGCAGACATGCAATAGCTTCAACGCCTCGAGAAACGCAGATATTGAATTCAACCTTGCAAAGCCCAACCGTTCCAGCAACGCGGTAGCAGCAGCATCAGTGCCCGATAATGAGTTGGTATGAGAGACCATTGCAGTTTGCGACTGTTCGGTTTTACCTGCCTTAATGACTACAATACCAATCGCATGACCACGGGAAGCACCACAGCTGCGGGCTTTATCTGCGAGCTTTTGCAAACCTGCGATATCACCAAAGCCTTCAACATGTAACCCGATGGCAGTAACGCGCTCATCATCGAGTAGTGCCATTGCCATATCCGCGATACTGACTTTGGCCTGATTACCCGCAGTCATAACATAAGCGATTGGCAACCCGCGACGCTGCATGGTCATGTTGATCGCTATGTTTGATGACTGAGTAATAATAGCGACACCACGATCAGTTCTTTTTCCACCATGCTGATCTGGCCAAAGCAATGCACCATCGAGGTAATTGATCAGCCCATAGCAGTTCGGACCAATGACAGGCATACCGGCAGCCGCATCCAGCAATTGGTTCTGTAACTCCACACTCGCTGCATCCTCAGCTGCCGCCTCACTAAAACCCGACGCAAAGCAAACCGCACCTCCCGCGCCGGAGGTCGACAATTTTTTTACAAGCTCTACCGTTAAATGCCGGTTAACACCAATAAACGTTGCATCGGGTGCTGCAGGCAGCTCATCCAGCGATCGGTAACACTTAAAACCATGAACTTCGTCGTGCTGCGGATGCACTGGCCAGATGTCACCCTGGTACTGCATTCGCACACATTGCTCAACAACACTGCGTCCCCATGCCCCACCGACAACGGCAATACTCTTCGGGCGCAACAATCGACTGAGATTGTGCTTAGACATAAAAAATTCTGGCAAGCATCATCTCTGTAACGCTGCTATCAGCAGTAGCCGCTTTACAATTAAACACCGCAGCATACTTAAACACCCTGGTTCTTTTAAGCATCCCGGTTCTTCCTAGCCTCTTCTAAGCACCAAGAGGGCGTAACAGTTCACGACTTATAATATGACGTTGAATTTCCGAAGTACCATCCCAGATACGTTCTACCCTGGCATCACGCCAGAATCGTTCAATGGGCAAATCACTCATCAAACCCATACCACCAAAAATCTGTAGTGCCTCATCTGTGACTTTGGCAAGCATTTCAGATGCATACAACTTTGCACTGGCGATCTCTCGATTTGCCGCCAACTGTTGATCAAGTCGCCAGGCACCGGACAGCGTCAGCAGATCTGCCGCATCAATTTCGGTAATCATGTCAGCAATTTTAAATCCGACTCCCTGAAACTTACCAATAGGCTGACCAAACTGTTTTCGCTCTGAGGCTTGAGTTAGCGCCAGATCGAACACGCGCCGCGCACGGCCAACACACATGGCAGCCACCGTGATTCGGGTTGCATACAACCATTCATTCATAATTTTAAAACCACCGTGCACCTCACCAAGTACCTGCGACGCCGGTAAGCGGCAATCGTCGAACTGCAACCGACAGTTCTGGTAACCGCGATGCGATACTGAATCGTAGCCCGGTAATATTTCAAAACCGGGTGTGCCTCGATCCACCAGAAAACATGTGATTTTCTTTTTCTTGCCACGCGGTGTGTCTTCTTCACCGGTTGCTATAAATACAATCACAAAGTCCGCAACGTTCGCATGTGATATAAAATGCTTGCTGCCATTAACCAGCCAATCGCCGCCCTGCAGTTTTGCGCTGCATTTCATGCCACGTACATCAGAGCCCGCGTCTGGTTCTGTCATGGCCAATGCATCGAGCTTTTCGCCACTTACTGCGGGCAATAAATACTTCTCACGCTGCTCGCCTTCACAGGCCATCAAGATATTGGATGGTCGACCAAAAAAATGATTAAGTGCCATAGATGCACGACCAAGCTCACGCTCTACCAGGCAAAAATCGAGATGACACAAACCACCGCCACCTACTTTCTCCGGCATATTTGAAGCGTAGAAGCCAATATCTTTGCACTTCTGTGTAATCTCCTGTGCGATTTCATCTGGCACAACACCGGTGCGCTCCACCATTTCCTCGTGCGGATAAATTTCCTTTTCACAAAATTCCCGAACCGTTGTGACAATCAGTTCCTGTTCTTCAGTCAAAGCGAAATTCATTAAAAATTCACCGGGCTAATATTTATTGTGTCAGACATCAGAGTCTGCATCTTTCATTCGTTGATCATGTTCGTTCAGCAATCTGCCGGCACCCCAGTCAGTTTGCTTCAGACCACGCATCATCGCGACCAGATTATTATCCCTGATACGCTCAAGCTCTCTTATTGAGTGCGCTCCGGATTGCTCATCAGATTGCGTGGCAATTTTCTCCACCAATTCATCCGTTAGTTCAGGCACATCCATCAGTTTGGTCCACGGCCATTGAAGGCAGGGACCGAACTGTGCAATAAAGTGCGCCATACCTGCCTCGCCACCTGCAACGCGATAAGTCTCAAACAAACCCATTTGCCCCCAACGCAAACCAAAACCATAACGGATGGCATCATCAATTTCTTCTGTGGTGGCTACTCCATCTTTTATTAACCACAATCCTTCCCGCCATACGGCTTCAAGAAACCGGTCCGCAATGTGAGCATCTATTTCCTTGCGAACCTTAAGTGGCTTCATACCCAGTTCCGTCAGTAGTGTGCACGCACGATCAACAATTTCAGGGTCACTTGCCACACCGGCAACCACCTCAACCAGCGGCAACAGGTAGACCGGATTGAATGGATGAGCCACGACTATTTGTTCCGGACGAATTGCATTCTCCTGCAACACGGTTGGCATATAGCCAGAAGTTGATGAAGCCAGCACTGCAGATGCCGGGGCATGCGGCTGAATTTCTTTGTACACGCTGTGCTTAATTTCTATGCGTTCAGGAACACTCTCCTGTATCCAGTCTGCATCGGTAACAGCAGACTTAATGTCTTGCACGAAACTCAATGCGCCTTCAGCAGGCATGGGTACATCGGCAAGTTCCGGCAAGGAGGCACGGGCGTTACCAAGCACTGCGTTTATGCTGCGCTCCGCATCGTCGGACGGATCGTATACCCGAACATTCCAGCCGTTGAGTAAAAAGCGAGCCGCCCAACCGCCACCAATAACACCGCCACCAATAATCGCTGCAGTTTTACGACTCACCTGGCAGCCCCCGCTGGTGCCTGCTTTTTAAGCTTTAACCTGCCTCTGACTCGCTCTGGGCCGATCACTGTCGAACCCATGTTTTCGATGATCGACACAGCTTTCTCTACCAACTGAGCATTGGTTGCCAGCACATCTTTTTCAAGCCAAAGGTTATCTTCAAGTCCTACTCGCACGTTGCCACCGGCAAGCACTGCAGCAGCCACATAGGACATCTGGTTGCGACCAATTGAAAAGGCTGAAAACTCCCAACTGGCTGGCACATTGTTTACCATAGCCATAAAAGTATTGAGATCGTCCGGCGCCCCCCACGGAATACCCATGCAGAGTTGCACCAGGGCCGGTTCTTTTAAAATGCCCTCTTGCACCAGCTGTTTGGCAAACCACAAATGCCCTGTATCAAAAGCTTCAATTTCCGGACGTACATTAAGCTCGGTCATCTGTCGACCCATCTCTCTCAGAGAGCCGGGTGTGTTAGTCATTACATAGTCGGCTTCGGCAAAGTTCATCGTGCCGCAGTCAAGCGTACAAATCTCCGGCAGGCACTCGGCAATATGCGCTGTGCGTGCGGTGGGACCAACCAGGTCAGTACTTTCAAGCAGCGGTAGCGGGTTTTCGCCTTGCCCAAAAATAAGATCACCTCCCATTCCGGCTGTCAGATTAAGTACAACATCAACCTCACTGTCACGGATACGATCCGTCACTTCACGATAATATTCGAGCTTGCGCGACGGTTCACCCGTTTCCGGATCTCGAACATGGCAGTGCACAACAGCAGCACCGGCTTTTGCTGCATCGATAGCGCTGTTAGCAATTTGCTCCGGACTGCGCGGCACATGGGAAGACCGATCCTGCGAAGCACCGGAACCTGTGACAGCACAGGTGATAAATACATTTTTATTCGGAGTTAAAGGCATGATCGCAGTCTGTGTATCGGTCGAACTGCGATTGTATCTGGCATTGGGCAATAGCGCCCGTAATTAACGCTGCGCGCTATTCCCGTTTTGCGCCACTATACAGCCTGTATGTGACGCGACGGGTGCTTGTGGGTAAGTCATCCTCGAGCGGGTTCAACTACGCGTCGACACACCAGTGAGTTGAATTAGTGCCTTTGCTGCCAAATAGACCGGACTGGCCTCGATTCTGTAACCGAGTAACTCAGATTTACCACAGGATTTAGCGCCGACTTCCAAGCTTCACTACCATAGGCGTCCCACCGGTCAGGGTTAACCAAAACCCCGTCAAACCCACATTGAAAAGCGAAGCTCAACTGATCGGGATTTATGTATCCGCTGGCGTATACCTGACCACTGTAACCGAGGTTCTGGCGCAAAGCTTTTATAAGCGAGAATCCTCGCCCGTCTGCAACACCATTAAATGCTATCACTACGGGTTCTGAAAGCGAGTTTGCCAAACTATCTGCAAGCGACTCGGTAGTAGAATTCGATTCACCATCCAGACATATAAAAAGAGTTGCCTTGTCTGCTGGCAACTCTTCTACCACGCCATCAGGTTGCAACAAATATTTTATCTCAGGCATAGACTGCATCTCTGAATGGTTCCTTGCCAACACGATCATAAGTGTCCGACAAGCTCTCACCCACTTCGCGTACATCAGTATAGATATTGATAATCTTTTCGATTGCTTCCGGTACATCATCACCAGATACACCCGGGCCGAGCCGCTCACCAACAGAGGCATTCTGGTCATTCCTGCCGCCAAGTGTTAACTGATAATTTTCAACACCTGCTTTATTTAGACCAAGGACTCCAATGCTTGCCACATGATGATGAGCGCAAGCGTTAATACAGCCAGAGATATTAACCGAAACACCACTAAGATCAGTTTTGATTTCGGTGCTGCGTATTTTTTTGGAAACTGCCTGCGCTATTGGGATAGAACGTGCCGTAGCGAGCGCGCAATAGTCTAGTCCCGGGCACGCTATAATGTCACTCGGCAGATCGATATTGCCTTCAGCAAGCCCCACTTCAGTCAGCGCCTGCCAAACACTGTAAAGATCACCATCCATAACGTGCGGCAGCACCAGATTCTGTCGATGGGTCACCCGCAGCTCGGAAAAAGAGTATCGCTCTGCAATATCGGCGACAGCACGCATTTGCTCAGATGTTGCATCACCGGGTATACCACCTGCAGGCTTTAACGAAATCAAAGCAATGGCAAAGCCTGCATGCTTATGCGCCACCACGTTCTGGCGCTTCCATTCCACAAAACCCTTGTCCGTAATGGTAGCGTTGGCGGAGTCTTTCCTGGAAGCTGCTTCGTAGTCAGGCTTGATTAAACTGCGGGTAATTCTGTCAAGCTCTTCGTCTATCTGCTCGAAAGGCTCTAAGCCGATAAGCTCTCTCTCCTGCTCTACCTGTTCCTGTAGCGCTTCAAGACCAGTTTCTGCCAGAAGAATTTTTATTCGCGCTTTGTATTTGTTGTCACGTCTTCCGTGCCTGTTGTAGACACGCATTATTGCTTCAAGATAAGGCAACAACTGCGCAACACTCAAACCCTCTTTAAATAACTGCGCTACTTTTGGTGTACGCCCTTGTCCACCACCAACCCACACATCCACCAACGGTGTTCCGTCACCAGACCTTCGCAGTCTTAAGCCAATATCGTGTACCTTTATTGCCGCCCGGTCAACGGCACTGCCAGTAATGGCAAATTTAAACTTGCGCGGCAGATAAGCAAACTCCGGGTGAAGTGTCGACCACTGTCGCAACAGTTCACACAGAGGGCGCGGATCAACGTCTTCATCTGCAGCAACACCTGCAAAAGGATCTGTTGTTATATTGCGAATGCAGTTACCACTAGTTTGAATAGCGTGCATCTGCACACTGGCAAGTTCATCAAGTATATCCGGCGTCTCAACCAGTTTTGGCCAGTTGTACTGGACATTCTGCCGTGTCGTAAAATGACCATAGCCACGATCATATTTATCAGCAATGTCTGCAAGTGCTGTCATCTGTCCGGCAGACATCACACCATAAGGAATTGCAACGCGCAGCATGTAGGCGTGCAGTTGCAAATATAAACCGTTCATTAGTCGCAGCGGCTTAAATTCTGCCTCACTAATTTTGCCGGCCAGGCGACGTTCAACCTGTGCACGGAACTCGGCACTTCGTTGCTCAACAATTTGCTGATCAAACTGATCGTACTGGTACATGTACTAGGCTGCCTCGGCTGGTGCAGTTTTACCGCGCGCACCATGCCGGGTGCCGGTATCAACAACTGAAGGATCAACAATCGCAAAGGCAGGATCCGTGGATTTGATACGGATAGTCGGACCCTTTGTTCTAATACGCTCCCTGATATCACGAACCTGGCCATCCGCCCCAACACTGACCAAATAGGGATCGATAACGATATTATTTCCCTCATCTTTAAGTGCCGCCTGCAAGCGAGCTTCAGCAACTGACTCAGACTCAATAAGTTCTGCCAGTTTAGGCACTTCACTCCAGCCTGATTTACTGGTTAGAAAAACACTGCGTCCAGTTTGCAGGTCATTGGCAATAACAATGGAATGAGTCGATTCGGTAGACATAGGTTATCTGCTAAATTGCTTGATTTAAAAGCTAATATGGGAAATTATTCAGGAATAAGCAACATTCAATGACCAAAATAGTAGTATATTTTATTTGTCAGCGGTAAAACGGAACAAATGACAACCAATTCAAAGAAAGATAAAACCCCAGTCAAGCTCGATGACTTCGACAGAAAGATTCTGCTGCAACTGCAAAAAGATGCCACCTGGTCAATGGACCGACTGGCAAAGCACGTCGGTGTCTCTAAAACAGCCGCCTGGAACCGCGTTCAGCGAATGCAGGAGTCAGGCGTTATCAAGCGCCAGGTCAGCGTTATTGACCCGACTCATATTGGGTTACAGGAAACATTTTTTATCGCAATAAAAACAAACCAGCATCAGCAGGACTGGCTCGAGAAATTCGATTCAGTTATACATAAATGGCCACAAATCACTGAGGCGCATAGATTAGCCGGTGACATCGATTACCTGATCAAAGTACAGGTAGCATCAACACGCGATTTTGATATTTTTTACAAGAACCTGGTAGCCGAAGTAGACCTTTATAGCGTTACATCAAGTCTTTCAATGGAAGTGATGAAGCATGAAACAGCGCTGCCGATAGAACTGTAAATAGCAGTCATCGCTGGACTGCTGCACAGTGAGTAGTATTCCAATGTTTTACAGGTACGCCTTTAGCGGTGATCTCATCCCGGCTCAAGCCGCGACTTTATAATGGTTTTCTCCGGCAACAATAACGGGCGCTACCGGAATAAATTTATATCCAGCACCAGTCCTATGGTGTGGGCGTATGTTTTTTCAATTGTGTTTTTCATTGTTGCTGTTGCGTCAAGCTACACCATCCTGCGGGGCCAAATTTCCACCCAGAAGTCACTGACCAGATTCAACTCGCACGTTCACCAACTACAACTATCAATCACCGCATCGGCAAGCTCCTTAAGCGATTACCGGCTTGAGAATAAAAAGAACAATCCCAATAAAAGGCTTATGCAACTTATTGTACGCCGCGCCAATGCATCAACAGAACAGCTCGCCAAAACTCAGAGTGACGTACTTACAAGTGGTAACGCGTTAAAGAACGATGATGTCCGGTCAAAAATACAATGGATAATAACTGATGAGGAACATTCACTTGACTCTAAGTTGAGCAGATACATTGGACAGATGAGATCCAATTTCGGCACAGACAGCAGCCTGCCACATATCCCTGTGGAGGCCGCGGGTGCACGCTACGGCACACTGTTTCAGAGCTACGAAAAGGCCTCAGAGCAAATACGACAATTGAGCGCCGACAATGCTGCCAAAGTAGATGTGGTGCATAAGTGGTTGACAGCTTTTATCATCATTGTGATGTTTTTAATTAGTGCCGTGGTGGTTGGTCCACTCTGGTTGCGTTTGATCGCAGAGCATAAACGTCTGGAGTCAGCTAATTCAAAGCTGTACAAAACTGCCTACACAGACAGAGAAACCGGTCTGCCGAACCTGGATGGACTAGAGCGTAAGCTCACTGAGTTAATACCGGTTAACGATCTGGAATCCGGGTTTTATCTGCTACTGGTAAGAATTAGACACCTTGATCAAATTTATAACCTGATCGGCACTCAGAGTAGCGAAACGCTGTTTAACGCAATTAGCAACCGCCTGGAAAACGCCGTTGGGTCACGTGTCCAGTGGTGCCGCAGCGGCGAGGCAGAATTCACCTGCCTGTTAACAGAAGATAAAGTGAACAACTCACAACTATGGGCGGAGTCGCTGTATCGTCTACTAACCGACAAGCTCACTATTAACGGTGTGGTAGTAAGAACTGACGTACGCATGGCCGTATCACGAATTGAAAATTTTAAGATGACGCACGCCAACCTGCTTTGGGAACACCAATCAAATGCACGGCTAGCCTCCGCCGACTTCGAACCAGAAACACTCTGGTTGCCTGAGTATCATACCGACATGAACAACAGCTTGATCGCCCAGAACAATCTGATCGACCAGATTTCAGAAGGATTGGAACTGAATCAGTTCGTACCGTTTTATCAGTTAAAAGTTGCAGCTCCGACCGGTCAGGTATGTTCTATTGAGGTACTGGCTCGCTGGATTAGAACAGACAACAGCATGGAGTCTCCGGCGGTTTTTATACCGGTAGCGGAAAGCTCCGGTCTTATTGTACCCATGACGTTCGCCATTTTTGATCAGGTGCTGGCTGACATTAAAGACTGGTGTGCCACAGGTGTTCCGGTAGGCAGAGTCGCCATTAATGTTGCGCGCGATGTTCTGTTGCATAAAGAGCTGCTTCAACGACTGCAGATCATGCAAAATAACCTGCCCGATCTTTGCGAGGGGCTTGAAATTGAGATAACCGAAAATATCGCCATAGGAGAAAACATTGAGCGTACATTTTCCATTCTTAATAAGGTACGTCAGATGGGAATCCATGTCGCCATCGACGACTTTGGCACAGGCTACGCGTCGCTGGAAACACTGATCGACCTCCCTTTTGACGTATTGAAAATAGACCGGGCATTCGTGATACCCATGACAGAAACCGGTGAAGGTAATGAAGTTGTTACCGCTATGGTTTCACTCTGCAACACAATGGGAAAAACCTGTGTTGTGGAGGGAGTCGAAACTGACTGGCAATGGCGACAACTTGCAGAGATGGGCGCCGACGAGCTGCAGGGTTTCTACTTCCATAAGCCATCATGCGCTATAGAAATCAGAGACACCATAACCAAAAGTAATGAATGGCAGGCTGCTGCCTGAATCTGCGAATTCCTACTATGTCAGCGGCATAGTGTCTGCACTCGTTAAAAAAAAAACCGCAGCGTTCGTTATGGCCTTATCAAAACCAATAAAAACTTTTCTGGGCAGCACACTAGTCTCTTGTAGTGTTCTGCTTAGCTACACATCCCTGGCAACTGAAGTGCTACCGCAAGCAGCCAAACCTCAGGCGGAGATCCTGCACTGGTGGTCAAGCGCCGGGGAATCCGCAGCCTTAAGTGTGTTTATTGATGAGTTCATAGCCCGTGGCGGACACTACTACGACTCAACAAAAAACGACCAGTATGCCAGCCGCGAAGAAGCAATAGACCGCATGAGCAAAGGCTACCCGTCAACGCTCACACAATGGAACGCTGGTCGGGATATCACTCAGTTTTATGACTTTGGATTGATAGACGGGATAACCGAACCATCGCTGGTAAAAAAACTAAAAAAACTCGTACCGCAGCCAGTGCTTGATGCAGTGACGCATCGAGATGAAATTATTGCTGTACCGATTAATATCCACAGTGAAAACTGGATGTGGTACAGCACAGCCTTAATTAAGCAAAGCAACAATGTGTTTACCAAAGACTGGAAAAAATTTCTAACGTTAGGGGAAGATCTGGCCAGGCAGGACGTACCACTGCTAGCCGTTGGCGACCAGTCGTGGCAGGTGCGCATACTTTTTACCAGCCTGTTTCTTGGCATTTCACGCGATGTTTACAGACAGTTCTATTTAACATCCGAGGAGTCTGCGGTCGAGAGCCCGGAGTTCAAAGAATTACTTACCGCTTTCAGCCACCTTGCGCGTTACAGCAAATCTTTTGGCGATGGCAACTGGAACACACAGGTAAGAGCAGTTGCAAACAACAAAGCCGGTGCAACTTTTATGGGAGACTGGGCTAAAGGCGAATTCCAGATACTCGGTAAAACTGCAGGCAAAGAATATGGTTGCTCGTTAACTGCGAGTAACAACCCGGGTTTATTGTTGGTCATTGATAGCTTTATACTTGGCAAAGTTGACATTCCAGAAGAAAGACAGGGACAGGCACTCATGCTTGACATTGTTTCGGACCCCGAAATAAACCTGTTATTTAATTCGTTGAAAGGTTCGGTATCGCCCTATATAACCTCCCCGACTGCCGCCCTGGATATTTGTAGCGCACAAGTCTATGAAACCCTGTCTAGTCAAGAAGCAGTAGTACCGCCTTACGCGTCGTATGGCAATGGAGATGCAATGCACCAGATAGATACAGAGATTTACGATCTTTGGAAAAAATCACAGCAGAGCAACGACACTGATGCCTTAGTTGCAGCTTCGATGGTAAATTTCCGTAAGATACTGCGCGCACGCCAGGAGGCGCAGCTGGCGACTGTCGACGAATAAAACAATCAGGCGTTATCGGCTAACTGGACAATCAGATCCGGCATCTCCACCGCAGCCCCCAGATAGTCCGATACAGTAATCTCAAGCTCCGGGTTGGCCTGTTGCGCTATGTTGATCTGCTCGGGAATATCGCTCGCCACATGGGCTCCTCTGGCGAGAAAATACGGCACCACCAGAACCGAATTTGCACCATCATTTGCCAGTGACTGGATCGCATCAGGTATCAGCGGTTCTGCCAGCTCCAGATATGCGCACTCGACACGGTCGAATTTGTCTGCACAACGTTGCGAGACTTTCTCAGTCAGAGATTTAATTTCTTCGTTGGATTCCGACCGCCGACTGCCGTGTGCCACTACTAGTAGACTTCTCATGGTGATTTCCCGATAAATTGTTAATTTGGCTGCATTGTAGCCCGATAAAGCCCGGTGATTGCGCCCGGATAGGCCTGTGATATTTGCCAGATCACAATATGGCAGCACAACCGAGAAAACCAAGCTATATAAGTGTTTGTTTTGGCAGTCGGATCTGTATAATCCAGCCCGAGCACCCGGACTCCCTGCACGGCGGACTTGAATCGGGTTACAGCGGGCGGAACGTTATTCGTCCAGACTTCGTCCAGCCGTCTTTATTAGTTACCTAAAACACTATGAATACTGAAAAATTGCGCAATATCGCGATTATTGCCCACGTTGACCATGGCAAAACCACTTTGGTCGACAAGCTCCTGAACCAGTCAGGCACGCTTGACCGCAAGAACGCCGATGCCGAACGCATCATGGACTCGAACGATCAGGAAAAAGAACGCGGCATAACCATTCTGGCGAAAAACACAGCAATTGAATGGCAGGACTACCGTATCAACATCGTAGACACGCCCGGACACGCCGATTTTGGTGGTGAAGTCGAACGCGTACTGTCTATGGTCGACAGCGTATTGTTACTGGTAGATGCGGTCGACGGCCCGATGCCACAAACCCGTTTTGTCACCTCTAAAGCTTTTGAACGCGGATTGAAGCCGATTGTTGTGATCAATAAAGTTGATCGCCCGGGTGCACGTCCCGACTGGGTAATGGACCAGGTGTTCGATCTGTTTGACCGCCTGGGTGCGACCGACGAACAGCTCGACTTCCCGATCATCTACACTTCTGCAATCAACGGTATCGCAGGCATGGAAGCCGATGAAATGGCGGAAGACATGACACCGCTGTTTAAAATGATTACCGAAAAAGTACCGGCACCTGCGGTTGACATCAACGGCACTTTCCAGATGCAGGTCTCGGCACTCGATTACGACAGCTACGTAGGCGTAATCGGTGTTGGCAGAATCGCACGTGGCGCGCTCAGCCCCAACCAGCAAGTCGTTATAAAAACTTCTGGTGGCGACGAACGCAAAGGCCGCGTTCTTAATGTAAAAGGCTACATGGGCCTCGATCGGGTAGATACTGAAAAAGCCACCGCCGGAGACATTGTCTGCATCAACGGTATTGACGGTTTATCAATCTCGGATACGCTTTGCGACCCTGAAAACGTTGAAGCACTTCCACCTCTGTCTGTTGATGAACCGACTGTCAGCATGACATTCCGCGTCAACGACTCGCCCTTCGCAGGTAAAGAAGGCAAGTTCGTTACTTCGCGCAACATACGCGAACGCCTTGAGCAGGAGCTTATTCACAACGTTGCACTGCGTGTAGAGCAAGGCGACTCGGCAGATAAATTTAAAGTATCAGGCCGCGGTGAACTACATTTGTCGGTACTTATTGAGACCATGCGACGCGAAGGCTATGAGCTCGGTGTGTCTCGACCGGAAGTTATTCAAAAGGAGATAGACGGCGTAACTCAGGAACCGTTCGAGCAAGTCGTTGTTGATATCGAAGACGAACACCAAGGTCCGGTGATGGAAGAACTTGGTTTGCGCAAAGCTGAAATGACCAATATGGAGCCGGATGGCAAAGGTCGATTGAAAATGGAATTTATTATTCCTTCACGCGGCCTGATTGGTTTTCGCGGTATGTTTTTAACCATGACTTCGGGTTCAGGCATCCTGACGAGCGTGTTTGACCACTATGGTGAAGTGAAATCCGCAGGTGTTGTATCACGCCAGAACGGAGTCCTGGTATCGATGGTCACCGGCAAGACCTCTGCTTTCTCACTCTTTAACCTGCAGGATCGTGGGCGCCTGTTCCTCGGCCACGCGGTAGATATTTACGAAGGCCAGATCCTCGGCATTCACTCACGCTCAAACGATCTTGTGGTCAACGCCACTAAAGGCAAGCAACTGACAAACGTTCGAGCCTCAGGAACCGATGAAGCACTGACACTGACACCACCCATTGTTCACTCCCTTGAACAGGCACTGGAGTTTATCGAAGACGATGAGCTGGTAGAGGTAACACCCGAGAGCATCCGCATTCGTAAAAAGATGCTCAAAGAGACCGATCGAAAGCGCGCCTCCCGAAGCGCTGCATAATCCAGTAAGCCGCTTGAAACGGCTGACCCTCGAGGTCTTTAAAACGCACATCTGAACTGACCGGGCTTGTCCCGGTCTTTATTGTTACCCTGACCCGGGAGCGTGCGCAGCAGAAGATCTGCGTTCATTTAGTCAGCAACCGTCAGGAATATTATCGTGACAAAATTCTCCGCCAACTTAGGCTTTCTGTATACAGAATTACCACTGCCAGCTGCTATCGAAGCGGCTGCCCTTAATGGCTTTGATGCAGTGGAATGTCACTTCCCCTTCTCCACACCTGCATCTGAAACCAAAGCAGCGTTAACGAAAACCGGCCTGCAAATGCTCGGTTTGAACACAATAAAAGGCGATGAGTCGAAAGGCGACAATGGTCTGTGCGCAATTCCTGAAAGAATAGACGAAGCGCGTGCAGCGATTGACCAGGCCATTGAATATGCAGCACTGATCGATACACCCAACGTCCATGTGATGGCGGGCAATGCCGCCGGCACAGCCGCCGACAAAACGTACCTCGATAACCTGCATTACGCCACCTCTATGGCTTCAAAGCACGGTATAACGATCCTTATAGAACCACTCAATCCTTACGATGCACCGGGCTACTATCTCAATTCCACAGGTCAGGCCAAAGAAATAATAGACGCCGTAGGTGCTGAGAATCTAAAGCTCATGTTCGACTGCTATCATGTGCAGATTATCGAGGGGGATGTTTGTCGTCGCATGAAATCCCTTCTACCAATTATTGGACACATACAGATTGCGTCTGTTCCTGAGCGCGCCGAACCGGACCACGGAGAGTTAGATTACCGCTATGTGCTCGGCAAAGTGGGAGAACTGGGCTTCAATGCGCCGGTTGGTGCCGAGTATAAGCCCGCCGGCAAAACCGAAGCCGGACTTCAATGGCTACAGGAGCTGCGCAAGTAGGTGTGCAGGCAGTGACACCCTGTTACTCGTATCAAGGCTATATCTGACGTGCCTGTTTGCTTTTACCGTTAATCAAATATCGACCGACGAGAAAAAATAGCAATCCAAATGGACCGAGCAGCAGTGTCAGCAACAGCGCAGGTAACAGCAAAATTTTCGATAAATTTTCACGCCTGGCTGTTTGCGCCTGCCAGCCACCAATGAACAGATCAAACGCCAGATAATGAACCCAGCCAACCAATGCGATTTCCGGTTGAGCAAAAAGTTTCGCCAGATTACCTAACGATTCAAAGCCGCCACCCTTGAATGGCAACAAAAATAGCATCAGTGCTGTATAAAGAACCGCTAACGCGATCGGTACTGCACGCGCCGCATAAAGCGACACTTTTTCCGATACAAACACCGACACTATTAGTAGAATCCAGCCGCTGAGCGCCAGAACGTTTACAAGTAAATAAATCGTATTTAGCGACATACCAGCACCGGGTCAGAGCATAAACAACCAATCACACAACTATAATTTAAAAAGGCCATGGTACAAAGTTGTGCCATGGCCATTCTGATTCTTTCCACAATTAGCGATCTACCCTGCCACTACTGAATCACTGAATCTATCACGTGAATAATCCCATTTTCTGCAACAATGTCGGTAATGATTACCTGTGCATCATTAACAAACAGCGCGCCGTCGCGAATTGAAATCGCTACTTCTGCACCACTGGCAGTCTCCACAGAAGTACCACTGGCGGCAAATGCCGAGACAGAGTCAATAGTCGCACCACTAACAACATGTGTCAGAAGAATCTCTGATAGCGCCGGCAGATCAGCGAACAACCCTTTGATAGTGTCGTCACTCAGTTGAGCAAACGCTGCATCAGTTGGAGCAAACACTGTAAACACACCACTGTGATCACCTAGTACTGAGTCGAGACCGGTCGCCTGAAGTGCCGCCACCAATGTGTCGAATCGACCGTCTGCTACAGCGACATCTACTACAGAGCCAGTCCCCACAATTGGCGCCGGCGGTGTAAGAACAGTATCGATCACATGAATAACACCGTTGCTTGAAAAAACGTCGGTTACCGTCACCGATGACAGATTAACAAACAAGTTGTTATCGTTCAGCGACAGCGCAAATTCATCACCGTTGGCCGCCGTAATTTTGGTGCCTGCCAGACTGACTGCAGTTTTGGCATCCACTGAAGTACCTGGAATAACGTGGTATAAAAGAATGTCACTCAATGAGTCTGTATCTGACAACAATGCATTTACAGTGTCCTGCCCAAGCGCCTCGAATGCCGAATCAGTCGGCGCAAAAACCGTGAATTGAGTGGATTCATCGGCTAGCACAGTATCGAGCCCTGTTGCACCAAGAGCCACCGCAAGTGTTTCAAAGCTACCGGCAGCAACAGCAGTCTCTACAATATTTACCAGTCCACCCTCAGTGCCACCGGCTCCATCATCACTTTCACTGTCAACTTGTTCTTCGCTTTGTTCCTGACTGTCACCCTGCCCCGGAATCAAAACTGCATCAATTACGTGAATTACGCCGTTTGATGCATTAATGTCTGCAGAAATCACCTCGGATGAATTAATGAAAAGTGCACCATCGCTAACTGAAATGGCCAGAGCATCCCCGTTAGATGCATCAACACTGGTGCCGGCAAGGCTAATTGCAGCCTCCGAGTCTACCGCTCCCGGCAGTACATGGAACAAAAGAATATTCGATAATGTATCCGGGTCATCCAGCAATGCATCGACGGTAGCGGTGCCAAGCGCTGCAAAGGCATCGTCAGTCGGGGCAAATACTGTAAAGCTTGCTGCTTCATCTGCGAGCACATCGTCAAGCCCGGTAAGCTCTAATGCCGCAACCAACGTGTTGAATGTACCAGCACCGACTGCTGTTTCAACAATGTTCAATGTCGAAGATTCACCACTTGCCGGGTCGCCAGTAACGGTCACCTCGGTATCACCTGGGTCATCACCAATTTCGGCACTGTCGCACCCGGTAAGTGCGAAGAAAACAGCAGCGGCAAAGGCTGCTTTAACCTGCACTGTGTATTCTCTTTTCGTTATATAGTTGAACATGTAGCGGTACCTCGGTTACGTGAGTTGCCCTCGTTACAGGGTCGACGCGAAGATGACACCGGGCTGGTGAATCAATAGTGTTGTGAACGTGAACAGGCTGTGAATCGGACATTGACCTCGGCTTGCATGCTGCACTGTGATTCCTCCTAAGCTAAGAGTTACAGCACAATCAACCAGATGTCTGGTAGATTTTGACAGCGCAAAATTCAGATTAAACCGGTTTAATCGTAACTTCCTATATTTCCGCTAATCGCTTGCAGCCAGCTTTTTTAATCGCTCGCTGGCCACAATACATATTAATGCTTAGCCCGCCTTTTTTAAATCAGCTGCAGCTTTCGCACTCTCTGGCAGCATTGATTGAGCTACAACCTCACCGATCATTTCTGCCGTTATAGGTGATAACGTCCAGCCGAGATGCCCATGTCCGGTATTGTAAAAAACACCCGCGCGTTTACCACTGCCGACTCGTGGCATCATGTTCGGCATCATCGGTCGCAGGCCAGCCCATGAAACAACATGTTCTGTATCAACCGCAGGAAAGTAGCGACGACACCACTCTACCAGTGGTCTTATGCGGTCATCACGTATATCGCGGTTGTCTCCGTTAAACTCTGCTGTGCCGGCTATACGAAATCGATCGATGCCGAGACGACTGGTCACTATCTTTGCTTCATCATCAAGAATACTTACCCAGGGAGCTGCCTGCTGGCTACCTTCATCGTTCAGCGGCACGGTTATAGAGTAGCCTTTAACCGGATAAATATTTACCCGATCTCCCAGCTGCTCGGCTATACCGCGGCTGGAAATACCGGCACACACAACAACACCATCAAACATCTCTGCCTTAGCACTACTCTCGTTACCTGGCTCTATACTACGGGATTCAATTTCCAGCCCACTACCTTTGTGCGATACAACACCAACTTCTGTATCACAACAGAATCTGGCACCCATGCGAACACAGGCATCAGCAAGACCGCGGGTGTATTTATGAATATCACCGGTCGCATCACTGGGGGTAAAATAACCGCCGTAAAACTCACCCGACAACGCAGGCTCAATAACCTTCATTCGCCCATCGTTCACTGCCTCACGATACAGGCCACCGTCATTTAATAACGCGGTAACCCCAGTTGCATGGTCGTATTCTTTTTTTGAAGAATAGATGTGCAGGATACCGCGCTGTTCGTAGTCAAAATCAATCTGCTCACGCACAGCCCACTCCTGCAGATGCTCTCGAGCTGCAACCGCAAGCCTTGCTGTTTCAATGGTATTGCTTTTGTAGTTTCTAATGTTGCCGACAAACTCGGCCATCCATGACATCTTGTGCCAGTCGGGCTTCGGGTTTACCAGCAGCGGTGCATCTTTGCGAAACATCCACTTCAGGCCTTTAAACACCGTAGATGCCTGTGTCCATACTTCAGCATTGGACGCTGACAATTGTCCACCGTTTGCAAACGATGTTGCCATAGCAGGATAACGGTGCCGATCAAATACCGTAACATCAAAGCCACGGTTTTGAAGTGCATAACAGGTGGTAACGCCAGTGATACCAGCGCCGATAACAGCAATTTTTTTCATCTTTTTAAGCTCCGACAGATTTATTCGGATTGCAGTCTTGTCCCGCAATCACTTCCAACCCCATCTGTCACGGAACCTGAGAGCTTGTGTAGCTGCACCCCCATTACAGGACGGGCCACTTACCCCTTCGGTGAGCGTGTCTATCTTCAGCCTGCATGATCTATTCTTGCAACGGCACACGCTACTCTCCAGATGTCTCTATGAAATGTGGTCCGCTTGCCTGAGAGTTTCCTGGGTGTTGCTCCTTCGGCGTTGCCGGTAGTCCGACAATCTCTCCCACATTTCATCTCAACCATCACACAGATGCTATCGAGACGCAGCCACAATGCCTTACTTAGCCTGTTGAGGCAAGGATTTGCTTGAAAATTTACAAGTAATGAAATCGCACGAACTGCGGTCATTCCCGTTGCACCTTGTGTGATCACGGTTCAATAGAATTAACGTATCAACGACTGCCGGTTCAGCCGCCAAATATGGTAACTGTTTTTTTATACAATAGTCACTACACTCTGTCGGGTCAGTGTGGCCGCCAACTGTGTTATTGCAACACTAAAAAGGCAGCAAGATGAATCAGCAGCAATCGGAGTTTGCAGAACGTGCGATGCAACAACTCCGGCAAGTGGTAGAACAATGCAGTGAGAATGCAGCAACCGCCACCGCAATACTCGGCCGCAGGCGGGTCGGCAGGCATATTGTTGTAGTCAGAATAATTGCCGAGCTGGATGAAGGCTTTTCGGCACCGCTCGCATCACATGCCAGCAGGCTGGGACCGAGCTCCGCAATTAAGCCTGACTACTCCACCAAAACCGAACACCACAACAAGAGCAATCAAACAAACCGGTGGCACAAGCCAATTTTCGATTAGCAGGTACAGTGGAATGGGTACTTACTGTTCAGGTGCCGGAACTACCGCCCCGATTCGGCACCACTTCATAACCCGCCTCTTCCGGCTCATCGTCAGTCATTTCTGCCGGAAAACCCGGTGCAAGAATACTTAAACCGGTCGCATCCTCGAGCCTGCGAATAATATTGGGAGACCACTCGCGCGCTCCATAACGAGCTTCACCATCTTTAAATATTTTTATCAACAGCGGACTGATCTCCAGTGGCACATTGGCCCGATCTGCTACCGATTGAAAAAGACCGATATCTTTACTGACTAAGTCCATAGTAAAGGAAATATCCCGGGAACCATTAAGAATTACCTGGCTTTCAGTCTCATGCACAAATGATGTACCTGAAGACATTTTTATTGCCTCATAAGTAGTATTCAAATCCATACCGGCGGCCTTTGCTGTAACCAACGCCTCACAACAGGAAAGCAGGTTAGCAGTAGCCAGGTAATTGGTAATGACTTTTAATACTGAAGCCGAGCCTAATGGTCCGGTATGCAGCAGTCTGCGACCCAAAGATTTAAGTATTGGAACAATGCGATCAAACGTCTCGCGCTCACAGCCTGCAAAAATTGAAATGTTACCCGTATCTGCGCGATGACAGCCACCGGACACGGGGCAATCAACTGCCGCGGCACCAAATTTTTCCACCAGCGCACCAAGGCGCACTACCTCTGCTTCATCGGTAGTGGACATTTCCATCCATATTTTTCCGTCTGACAAACCTTGTAACAAACCGTCATCCGCTTCCATCACCGCAGCAGATGCGGCAGGAGATGGCAGACACGTTATTACTGCGTCACAGGATTTAGCCATCTCGACCGGGCTGTCAGCCCATGCAGCTCCCTGCGCAAGAAAAGGCTGCGCTATTTTTTTATCAAGATCGCGCACAGTCACATCATGACCGTTGCGAATCAAACTGCCTGCGAGTTTACCGCCAACATTACCCAGTCCAATGAAGCCAATTTTCATACTTAGTAACCTGTGCCTTAACGCCTACACAGTACGCCAATTAATTCGAATTTCTTATCTAATCCCGACTCTCAATCGCGGTCGATACTATCTTTGCAAGCTTACGCAAACCGAGCGTTGCCTGTGCCGTAGACGCATGACTAAAGTTCAATCGCAACGTCGGTGCAGACACGCTGCCGGCGGGATAAAAATTCTCACCCGGCATAAACGCCACACCTTGCGCAATAGACTGCTGTAACAGCTTCCGGGTATTTACAGCAGACTCAGATTTAAGCTTAAGCCAGAAAAATAAGCCACCCAATGGCAATTCCCAATCCGCCAGATGACTAAATTCCTGCAACAATGCCTTTTGAAAATGATCACGACGCTTGCGATAAAAGCCAGTCAAATCACGATCATCATTATTGTTCTGCAAAAGATTCACTATCAAATGCTGACTGAGTCGGCAGCTATGTAAATCAGCCGCCTGCTTTAACCGTACCAGCGGCGCATACAACGACTCCGAACAGGTCAAATACCCAAGCCGCAATCCGGGCGCACAGGTTTTGGAAAACGAAGACTGATAGATCCACGGTGTATTTTGCAAATAACTACACACAGGGGTGCGATCACATTCACTGTAAGCCAACTCTCTGTATGGATCATCTTCAAACAGCACACTACCCGCACGACTACAGGCATCTGCCAGTGCCTTTCTCTGAGTAGTGCTATAGCAATGACCGGTCGGGTTCTGAAATGTGGGAATGGCATAGGTCAGGCGTGTGTTGGCAACGGATGGATCATTCATAGTAAAACCCGCATATTGCGCACCAAAAAGATCAAACGCCTGAAGTGCTGCAAGATAAGTCGGCGTCTCTACCGCAACCCTGGCGCCCGGCTCAATCATCAGCTTTGCAACCAGGTCTATGCCCTGTTGAGAGCCTGACAATATCAATACGCGATCCGCTGATGTTTCAAGCCCTCGCTCGCGTAGGGAGTCTGCAACCAGTGCCCGCAACGCATGCTCACCTTCAGATGGTCCATATTGCAGTAAATCAGGCTGAAGATGTGCATAATCGAATTCCGGGAAACACTCAGTGGCTGGCAGCCCACCAGCAAAAGATATCATTCCTGGCTGATCTATTATCTTGAGAATTTCACGCACTGGCGACTCAAGCAAGTTTTCTATTCTTGCGGCAAACACCGTATCCTCCAACCATTATTAGTCAATAATATTGACCTTTTATAACGACAGAGATTTTTAGTCAACTATTTTGACCTATTATTTCAAAACAATTGACAAACCAATCCAACAGCAACTAACTTAACCTCATGACTGATTCACAAAGAGAACAGGAATTGCGACAGGCAATTGAGTTGCTTTTCTTTTCATACCGCGCTTTCACTCGCGGGCCGGATGAGATACTCGAAAAACGAGGCCTCAGCCGGGTACACCACCGTATTCTCTACTTTGTTGGCAGTGATCCGGGCTTGTCTGTTAATGAATTATTGAATGTACTGCAGATTTCAAAACAAGCTCTGCATCTGCCGCTGCGGCAACTGCTGAGCATGGAGCTGGTGAAAAACGACAAATCAAAATCAGACCGCCGGGTGCGCGAGTTGAAACTGACAGCCGCCGGCAAACGGCTCGAAGCGAGACTCACCGGCACACAGCTACTTCAACTTGAAAATGTATTTACAAGTCATGGCAAAAAAACAGAAAAAGCATGGAAACAGATAATGCAACAGCTCGCTGACGATTAGCACACCGGCAATCTCCCAGGCAGGCAAACAAGCAGCGATTCACTTTTCCCGTTACAACGGTCCTGAATGCCCCATACTATGGGCATCCTTTACCAAACATAACCCCGGCCAGACTATTGAAAGACTTTGACGAGCTGCGTTCCGTTCTGGAACTAGAGAGAATTGAAGACAACCTATATAGAGGCCAGAGCTATCGTACGCCCTGGGGGCGAGTGTTCGGTGGGCAGGTGCTGGCGCAGGCAATTCACGCCGCACAACTGACCGTACCCGACGATCGCACACTGCACTCTATGCACGCCTACTTTCTGCTAGCTGGCGATATCGATATGCCAATTGTCTACGACGTCGAACACGTCCGCGATGGCGGCAGTTACACCACCAGACGAATCAAGGCTATACAAAAAGGCCGGCCTATCTTCACCATGGAGGCATCATTCCAGACAGCGGAGGAAGGCTTCAGCCACTCAATACCGATGCCGGATGTACCTCCACCGGAGGGATTACTAAATGATCAGCAGATCGGTGAAGCACTAAAAGAACAATCACCTGAGCTGTATAGACTCACCAGAGTCGAAAGACCCATTGAGTGCCGCCCGACCCGGGGCGTTGAACAATACGCAACCACAACCACGGACCCTTGCCAGCACATTTGGATTAAGGCGAAAGGCTCTTTAGCAGATACCGACCGCATGCATCAGGTTGCGTTAACTTATGTGTCTGACTATAACCTGCTTGCTACCGCAGTACTGCCACACTGGGCAATCGCATCACGCAAGAAAGTATTTATGGCAAGCCTTGATCATGCGATGTGGTTCCACCGACCGTTCAGAATGAACGACTGGCTGCTTTATTCCATAGTTAGCCCAAACGCCAGCAACGGTAGAGGTTATTCCAGAGGATCGCTGTATACACGTGACGGTGAACTGGTAGCGTCTGTTGCACAGGAAGGATTAATACGCTCGCAACGTCAGTGACGCTGGCCGGCAACATCGAAAAGTATCCGGATATATAACGTAGAATGACATCCTGATAAAGTTGGGATTTTCTATGTAGCCATCCAAAAGCTTCGATAGGCTACCAACCAGTTAAAGTACCCATATGCCTATTCTAATCGGAATCACAATATTGCTAGCGTGCCAACTAGCAGGAGAAATCCTGGTTATATGGCTATCCTGGCCCATACCTGGTCCTGTTATCGGGATGATACTTCTGTTAGCAATACTAATATTAAGAGGCCAGCCAGGTCGATCTTTGGAAGATACTTCTAATGCACTTCTAAGCCATCTATCTTTGTTATTCATACCTGCGGGCGTAGGGGTAATAATACATATCGACAGATTAAGCGATGAATGGTTGTCTATAACAATCGCGTTGATAATTAGCACATTGGTGACACTTGCCTCAACTGCTTTAATTATGATGGCGCTTCTATCGTTAGCAGAAAGAGCGCGGAGAACAGGCAGAGATGATTGAGGGAGATTTAACAGAGATATGGGTATACCTGTCCGCATCTCCGCTAACCGGACTTACCCTGACACTGGCCAGCTATCTCGCGGCTTATTCTATATATCAAAAATCCGGTTACAACTCTTTACTGAATCCTGTACTTATTGCTGTTATTTTGATAATTGCGATTCTATGGTTTACAGGCACAAAGTATCTGGATTATTTTGCCGGGGCGCAATTCGTTCATTTTTTACTCGGTCCCGCAACCGTTGCCCTTGCCGTGCCTCTGTATTCTAATCTTCCGAAACTTCGAAGCGTATGGTTGCCAACTACAGTGGCTATTATCTCAGGAGCCATTATCGCCTCTCTTAGCGCAATGGGTATTGCATGGGTATTGGGAGCAAAGCCTGAATCTGTATTGAGTTTGGCTCCTAAATCAGTGACAGCTCCAGTGGCAATGGGAATCTCCGAAAAAATCGGTGGTCTTCCATCTTTGACAGCAGTTTTGGTAGTGCTCACTGGTGTTCTCGGTGCCGTATTCGGAACTAAAGTCTTTCGAATGCTGAGGATTACAGACGAGACCGCCACAGGTATCGCAATGGGTGTAACCTCACACGGAATTGGAACTGCAAGAGCTTTTCAAATCAGTGAGCAAATGGGTGCATTTTCCGGCCTTGCTATGGCGCTGTCAGCTTTTGGAACAGCACTGATACTTCCATGGATTATTTCGATTATATAAGTAACCGCTTTTCGAAAAAATCAGGAATTTTTTGGGTGATAACCCACCGCTTTAGTACCCTGTAAAAATACGGGTTGCCGAACAGGCAACCCGCAGACAGGAAAATCACAGCGGTAAAACTATGTTCTCCTCAGGCTTATTGAGCCCATTGCTTAATGAGCTCTTCATAGGCAATGGTTTCACCTTGCGGCTTCTCGTTGTCAAGCAACGCTTTGGCACCACCCTTGCCGAGCCATTCGGACGCGTCTTTCGGCTCATTCAACCGGGGTCCACAGCCACCATAGACATTGGCGCCTTCATCAGCAGCCTGCATTCGAGACATCACCAGGTCCATCTCTTCAGCTAATCGATCCATCGCCTGCTGAGGTGTAAACGCACCTGAGTTTACGTCACCGATTTGCTGCCACCAGATTTGCGCAAGCTTCGGATAATCCGGCACGTTAATACCAGTGGGAGACCAACGTACTCTGTCAGGCGAGCGGTAAAACTCAACAAGTCCACCGAGTTTGGCAGCTCGTTCACTGAAGGATTCGTGGTTCACAGAGGAGTCGCGAATGAAGGTGAGACCAACGTGGCTCTTTTTAACATCTACTGTTTTAGAAACAGCGAATTGTGCATAAAGCCAGGCAGCCTTCGCTCTGTCGACAGGTGTTGACTTCAGGATTGTCCAGGAACCAACATCCTGATAACCCACTTTCTGGCCTTCTTCCCAGTATGGACCGTGTGGAGATGGAG
>CAZYRP010000032.1:0-35673 GCA_964649465.1 uncultured Granulosicoccaceae bacterium
CGATACGGCGGAGGTGGTCACCAGGCTGCCGGCACTTGTCAGGTAAGCACTGACCGCGCTGAAGTTGTACTCGCCGAGCTTGTAGAATCTATCAACAAAGCCGGCTAATTAAATGCACAAGTGCGCCCGACAACAGGGCGCACAGCTGCCAGATTAATGGTCAGCAGTCAGCATGGCACGACGTCCCCTAATCACAGCTCCCTTACGTCGCTGCATTTATCATCTGTACTCGCAAATCATAAGTTAAGTCATTAGAATGATTCGACTGAAAACAGATGAAGAACATGAGCAAATCCATTAAAAATCGCCACGGTTTCACCACTCGGACAATCCATGCTGGCCAGTCGCCAGATCCGTCTACCGGTGCGATCATGCCGCCGATTTATGCGACGTCTACTTACGTTCAATCGAGTCCCGGTGTACATCAGGGCTATGAATACAGTCGCTCTCAGAATCCTACCCGCATGGCGTACGAGCGTTGTATCGCAGACCTCGAAAGCGGCAATCAGGGATTTGCGTTTGCATCCGGACTGGCTTCACTGGCAACACTACTCGATCACTTTCAACCAGGCGATCATATCGTTGCCATGAATGACCTGTACGGTGGCTCGTACCGACTGTTTGAAAACGTAAAACGTGGTTCCCAGGGACTGGATTTTTCATTCGTCGATCTGGCCAACGCAGACTTACTGGAAGAAGCCATTACTGCAAAAACCCGTATGATCTGGGTTGAAACTCCTACCAACCCGTTACTTAAACTCGCTGATCTCGAGCGCATCGCAGCCATCGCTAAATCCAAGGGTATTCTGTGCTGCTGCGACAATACTTTTGCAAGCCCGTATGTACAAAGACCACTGGAGTTTGGCTTTGACCTGGTTATGCACTCGGCAACCAAATACCTGAATGGCCATAGCGATATGGTCGGTGGTGTATTGGTTGTTGGTGAAAACAAAGAACTGGCAGAAAGCCTGACCTTTTTACAAAATTCAGTCGGCGCCATACAGGGTCCCTTCGACAGCTTCCTTGCCCTGCGCGGATTGAAGACACTCGCACTTAGAATGCAAAGGCACTGTGAGAGCGCACAGGAAGTTGCAAACTATCTGGAAGCGCATAGCGGTGTGGAGAAAGTCTATTACCCCGGCCTCAAGAGTCATCCGCAACACGAGCTGGCCAATCGCCAAATGGATGGACCCGGTGGCATGGTCACTGTGGTTTTAAAAGGCGGCTTACCCAGCGCTAAAAAATTCCTCGAGAAAGTAGAAATATTCTCACTGGCTGAAAGCCTCGGCGGTGTTGAAAGTCTGATAGAGCATCCTGCCATCATGACGCATGCATCCATACCGGCAGAGCAAAGAGCAGAACTCGGTATTGATGACGGTTTGGTTCGACTGTCAGTTGGCATTGAAGATCTTGATGATCTTATCGCAGATATAGATCAGGCTTTAACCTGATTTAATCCAGACTGGTTCAACTGAAAAGCATTTAAATCAGATAACAAAAGGACACGGCATGAAAGGCGCAGGCGGCACCCCCGGTGGAGTAGCAACATTCCTCATCGGACTCATCATGACATGCGGCGGTTTTTATTTGCTGCTTAATGCAATAGTGCTGCGGGCTAACTTCGGTTTCGGCTACCGTGTTTATTCCATCGGCGGATACGGCATTACCAGCGGCATGATCATGATTCCGTTTTTGTTTGGTATCGCCATGATTTTTTATGACAGGCGCAGTTTCCTGGGCTGGTTACTTACGATTGGCTCAGTGGTATCACTGATTTTTGGCGTACTCTCAACCGTCAACTTCACCCTGCGCGGTATGTCGGCGTTTGATCTTATGGTCATACTGGTACTGGCATTCGGTGGTATCGGTTTGCTGCTGCGATCCCTTGGTGACAGATCCAGAGCAATAGACTCACAGTGACAAACACCAGATCGAAAAATCAGAATAAACAACCCGAATCCACAATCTATAGCCCGACGTTATTGAGCTCCAGCACTCTCTCAGCTCGATAACTTGAACGCACCAGTGGCCCTGATACAACTTCAAGAAAGCCTCGCTGCAATCCCCACTCCCGGTAGAGCTCGAACTCAGCAGGGCTGACATAGCGCTGCACTTCAAGATGATTAGCTGTGGGACGCAGGTACTGACCCATAGTCAGGATATCTACATTTGCGGCACGCAGCTCATCCATGGTTTCTTTAATTTCATCTTCTGTTTCACCAAGACCCAGCATCAGGCTGGTTTTAGTTAATACATCAGGTCGATATGCCTTAGCGTGTCTTAGTACATTAATAGTCTGCTCATAACCTGCACGAATATCCCGTACCGGGTGAGTCAGACGACGCACTGTTTCTACATTCTGTGCAAAAACTTCCAGCCCGGAGTCAACTACCAGCTCAACCAGTTCAGTACGCCCATCAAAGTCCGGTGTTAATGCCTCAACGGCAGTTTGCGGTCGCAGTGTTTTTATTGCCTTAACGCAGGCGGCGTAGTGCGCGGCCCCTCCATCAGCCAGATCATCACGATCCACTGAGGTAATCACCACATACTTGAGATCCATCAGCTCTACAGACCTTGCAGTATTCGATGGCTCGGCGGCATCAAGCCATCCATTAGGATTACCAGTATCAACAGAGCAAAAGCGGCAAGCACGGGTGCAGACAGCACCCATGACCATGATCGTCGCAGTGCCTGAGGTCCAGCACTCACCAATGTTCGGACACTTGGATTCTTCGCAAACTGTTGCAAGCTTGTGCTCACGTACGTTGTTTTTTACAGCCTCATACTTGCCACCACCCGGTATTTTGGCGCGTAACCATGAGGGTTTGCGACCGGCAGAGGCAGCGGTATCACTGTTTTTCTTTATGCCGTCCTTGATAGCCTTAAATCCATTCCCGGTGACATATTTATTGCCGGAATTAACTACCACGGGGATATCATCAAGTGCCGATGGCTTACCTTGTGAGTTGTCAGCCATTAGCTGTTACCTTTTATTCCTGATTCTTCACGAATTTGCTTCCCCACCAGCGCCTCGGTTAAAAGTTCCACGAGCCGATCAGAAATCGATGCGATGCTTGCATGCTTTGCTTCATTTGAAATTTGTGTCACTTCCAACCCTGCATAACCACAGGGGTTTATTCTATTAAAAGGCTCGAGATCCATATCAACGTTTAATGATAATCCGTGAAAACTACAGCTACGCCGAATACGCAGGCCGAGAGCCGCAATCTTTTTATTGTCAACATACACACCGGGTGCATCACGGCGACTGTTCGCACAGATTCCATGCTCCAGTAACAACAAGATAACGACATCTTCCAGCAACTCAACCAGGCTGCGAACTCCCAGTTCATAGCGCCGCAAATCGAGCAGCGGGTATACAATAATCTGGCCCGGGCCGTGATAAGTCACCTGTCCACCACGATCAGACTGCACAATCGGAATATCGCCCGCATTGAGTATGTGCTTCGGATCTCCGGCCTGCCCCAGAGTATAGACCGGAGAGTGCTGCAACACCCAGATCTCATCGGCAGAATCCGATATTCGGTTATCGGTAAATTGCTGCATAGCGTCGAAGACACCAGCATAGGGCTGCACGCCCAGCGTCTTTACAACGAGCGCTTTTACACCCGGCGATTTGATTAACGACGAACCCTGAGCCGACAACCCCCGGGCCGACAACCCCCGGGCCGACGAATCGTGGGCCGACAAACCCTGAGCCGACAAATTTTGCGCCAGAGGATTTACATCAGCAGTTTTATCAACAGGTTGTATCACAGGATCACCGTGCTACCAGGGGGCCATCAGGAGCCTGCTACTATAACACCCACACCACCCTGTCATCGGCGTTCATGGTAGTGAATACCCGATCGAGCTCTGCCTGATCACGTGCCGTAAAGTTGATCGTTACTGATATATATGTACCGTTTTTACTCTCACGGATTTTGTGTGTGACCGTATCCTGAGCCGCTACGACTGATGTAACAACAGCTTTTGCATGATCGGCAAAATTATCGCGGTCTTTCCCAACCGCTTTGATGGAATAAGTATCCGGAAAGTCGCGATGCGGCCGTTCTTCTTCATCCATATTTTTAATCGCTCACTAGTCAAGAATACGCTTAATCTTGTCAGTGGTACGAGTAAAAAAGCCTGCCTGCTCAACCGGCTGAATAGCGACAATGGGCAATTCGGCAATTAACTTATTTTCAAGTTTAACTTTCAAAAGCCCTACTTCCTGACCTTCAGCTATTGGTGCAATAAGATCACGCGACAAATGCATTTCTCTTGAGATGGCAGCACTTTGGCCGGTGGGCAGTGTGACAAACTTATCTTCTCGGGCCGCCATTGCAACATTGTCCAGCGTACCACCCCATACCCGCGCATCACCCAACTTCTTGTTGGCAGAGGCAAGTTTTATAGTTTCAAAGAAACGGAATCCATAGTTAAGTGCACGCAAACTCTCAGTGCTTCGCAACTGCTCGTTACGAGCTCCAAGCAAAACGCTGATCAAACGCATGTCACCGCGCTTGGCGGAGGCCACAAGGCAATAGCCAGCGGCACTTGTGTGACCGGTTTTAATACCATCCACAGTCGGGTCTCGCAGCAACAACGTATTGCGGTTCTTTTGCGTAATACCATTGAAGGTAAATTCTTCAACCGAATATAATTTATAGTGGTTGGGATGGTCTCGAATAACAGCACGTGCAAGCACTGCCATATCACGAGCAGTGGTGTAGTGGTCAGGTGATGGCAATCCGGTTGAGTTTGCAAAGTGTGTATCTTTCATGCCAAGCCGTTGTGCCATTTGATTCATCATGGACACAAAGCCTTCTTCCGTGCCACCGACATGCTCCGCCAGCGCAATACTGGCATCGTTTCCGGACTGCACTACAAGCCCATACATCAGATCGCGTACCGATACCAAAGAGCCAGGTTCTAAAAACGAACGCGAGCCAATAGCTTTATGGGCTTTGGTACTCACCGGTACCATATCCTCCGGCGTTAACTTTCTGAACTTCATCTCAGATGACACCAGATAGGCAGTCATCATTTTGGTTAAGCTGGCAGGTTCAAGCCGTTCACTGGAGTTATGTTCAGCAATGACCTTACCGGTATTGTAGTCAATTAACATGTAGCTTTTTGCTGCAAGCCCCGGTGCCGCCGGTATCGGCATTGCTGCGTTGCTCATTTGATTGGCAGTTGCACTTAAAATCGCGTTTGCACTGGCTTCTGCTTTATTAACTGCTGACTGGGAAAATGCAGCACCAGCGAATAGCACTGTAAGTAGTGCGAAAAGAAATGCAGGGGATATTATTTTGAATCGAGCGGTCACGTAGCTTCCGATGTAACTGGACTGCAAACAGGAAGTACCGGGCGCTGAAGCCCGGTACTTTTTAGAGAACTTACTTTACGTTAACTGTAAAGTTTTCAAGCCCTGCGGCGGAAAGTTTGGCAGACACGTCGCTCGCATGCTGAGGCGATACAATAGGGCCAACAGTTATGCGATACATAAGCGAGTCTTTTAACGGCTTAACATGCACTTCTTCACCAGGGGCCGCTAAAACTGCATCCACCGCTATTCTTTCAGCATCTGCAACATCAGCATACACACCCGCCTGAATGTAGTAACCACCACGCTCTTTACCCGAAGGCAATGGCACAGATTGAACAGCTGCCGGCACACTCAGCCCGGGCACATTTGCACCTGCAACAGCGGGTACCAGTGATTCCTGTATCTCTTTGTCCAGCGCATCGGCCTGTGCAGGCTCCGGCAGTTGCGGCAATCTGTTTGATTCAGTTGTTGAAGCTTGCGGCACTGTTGTATTTTGCGGTTCTATGGCATCCAGCGGCAGCAATATACCCTCTGCCGGTACATCACCAGCTGACGTATCAGAGCGAGCAGCGCTATCGACAGGTGTAACGGTATCAGTTAGCGCAGGTGTTGCACCTGCAGTAGTAACTAACGGTGTAACAGGAGTTGTAATCGGCAGAGCAGTAATCGGATTGTCATCAACATTAACCGCCGCAACATTAATAACATCTTCAGGGACCGTCTGTGCAATCTCAACCGGCGCATCGGTGCTTTCACTGCCGTCTTCATTGACGTAGTAGAAGTCAATATCGAGCTCGTTTTCAGGGCCGCTTAATGCCATTACTTCTTCAGCACTCAAGGCCTGAATATCCACCGTGCCTGTGCCATCATTAACCATACCGAGCCGCAGTGCTGCGGCAAAGGACAAATCAATAATCCTGTCGCCGGAAAACGGACCGCGATCATTGATTTTCACAATCACAGTGCGGCCATTTTCCACATGTGTCACTCGGGCATAGGTGGGCAGAGGCAGTGTCTTGTGTGCCGCTGTCAAACGATACATGTCATACACTTCACCATTTGACGCGGTACGACCATGAAAATTTGGACCATACCATGAGGCAACACCCCGCGCAGAATACCCCTCCGCACTATCCAGCGTATGGTAACGCTGACCACGGACAACATAAGATTCCATATTGCCGCGCTTGCTTTTTCGGATTTTGAGCCCTGGGGTTTGAGATCCCGAGATGCCTGTCGCACCCGGCACGCCGTCCTTCGCATCACTGATAAAAAGATCGCCGGGAGATGCGCGATCAGTGCGCGATGGAAAGCCCTCTGGGAGATGCGCACAGCCTGAAGCAAACGCAACAAGGCCTCCAAAAATAACGGCATTGCGGAAATTCATTAATTGACCCTCAGTGCGCTTTGAATATCGCCCTGGTTAGCGATTTTCTTTACGCGATTTTATTTTTTGACTGAGCTGGTGCACAGCCATAGCGTAGAGGTTACTGTGGTTGTAGCGCGTAATCACATAGAAATTGTGGTGCGCTATCCAATACTCAGTACCTTCATGGGCTTGTAACTGTAATAAGGAGTACTTGCCAGTGCCTTTACGTTTTGGATAGATGCCCGCATCAGCCAACTCGCGTTGCGAGGTCAAAGGCCTGGGGTTATCAACAACCAGGCTTAATGCCGCTTTCGTAATTTGCGTCTTCTCAACTACCGACTGACCATTTTTCCATCCATGCCGTTTAAAGTAGTTTGCAACACTTCCCACCACATCCGGCACGCTCTGCCAGAGATCGTTGCGCTGATCGCCATCGAAATCTATCGCGTAGGCTCGATAGCTACTTGAGATAAATTGCGGCATACCGAATGCCCCTGCATACGAGCCTTCAAGTTCATTGATATTAAGTTTATTTTCCTGAGCCAATAAAAATAGCTCAGCGAGTTCACTGCGAAAAAAAGACGACCGCGGCGGGTAATCAAACGCCAGTGTAGTGAGTGCATCTATAGCTCGAAAGCCGCCACTTATTCGTCCATAGAAAGTCTCAACTCCTATAATCGCAACAATAATCGATGCCGGAACGCCGTATTCTTTTTCAGCTCTTGCAAGTATCTCTTCATTTTCAGACCAAAAATCAACGCCTGCATCAATGCGTTCGTCAGTCAGGAAGATCTTGCTATAACCTTTCCATTCAAGCCGTTTTTCAGCAGGCTTACTTATTAATTCCAGTACCCTGTCGTTGCGCTTTGCTTTTCGCAGCGTCGCTGAGACATCAGCTGAATTGAGCTTGTGTTTCACCACCATATCAGCGATGAACGCTTTACCTGCCGGCGTCTGGCTGTAGTCGGCGTGCACCACTCCGGCAAACACGCCGCAAGCCAACGAAACAAGAGCTAAAAGAGTCGAACAATAAGCAGGTTTTTTCATGAGTAGGTTCAGCTGCTGCAGCGTTACTGCGTAACATCAAACTGGCTCATAATAATGCGATATTTACCGATGCTCATTAGCGGTAATTACCGCATGCATGGTTCATTTTTCCGTTGTGTAATTGATACAGTGGCTACTGGTTGCGTTTTGGAAACATTGGTTCATCACTCAGAATCTTCCACCAGGCCAGTGCTTACACCCATTGTTGCGCTCATAAAAAAGCCCGGCGGAGAGCCGGGCTTAGTTACATCGTCAACAGTTATTGCCGATCAATCGGCGGCTGCTAAGCAAGCAGCGGTGCAATAACCAATGAAACAATCGCCATAACGTTAATGAGAATGTTCATTGCAGGACCCGAGGTATCTTTGAACGGGTCGCCAACTGTATCGCCAACAACCGTTGCCGCATGAGTCTCTGTACCCTTACCACCCAGGTTGCCTTTTTCCACATACTTTTTGGCGTTATCCCAGGCACCACCAGCGTTGGCCATCATGAGTGCCAGCATCACACAGCCAACCAGCGCGCCGCCGAGGAAACCACCCAGTGCTTCAGCGCCAAGACCAAACCCAATAACCGGTGGCGCACCAATCGCGAGAACACCCGGAAGAATCATACGCCGCAAGGCTGCCGTAGTTGCAATCTTCACACAGCGCGCGTTATCTGGCTTACCGGTGCCTTCAAGCAAACCTGGAATCTCACGAAACTGGCGACGAATTTCCTTGATCATGTCAAATGCCGCCGCACCCACTGCACGCATAGTGATGGCACTGACCAGGAACGGGAAGATGCCACCGATAAACATACCTACCAGGACGACCGGGTTACCTATATCAAGACTGAACTCCGGATTCTTAAGCTTAATGGTCTGAATAAATGCCGCGATAATGGCAAGTGCCGCCAAACCTGCAGCACCAATGGCGAAGCCCTTGCCAATTGCTGCTGTGGTGTTACCCACTTCATCAAGACCATCTGTGATCTTGCGAGTCTCTTCACCCATGCCAGCCATCTCTGCAATACCACCGGCGTTATCTGCAACCGGACCATATGCATCGATTGCCATGGTAATACCGACAGTGGCAAGCATGCCTACCGCTGCAATACCAACACCGTACAAACCAACCAGTGAACTGGCAGAAAAGATAATTACGCAAAGTGTCAGCACTGGCACAACAACTGACTCCATGCCTAAAGCAAGGCCGGAAATCATTATGGTTGCCGGACCGGTTTCACCGTCTGCTGCCAGACGTCTGACCGGCGCACCACCAGTATAAAACTCGGTAACAAGGCCAATAACCATACCGCCGACCGCACCTGCGACAACGCACATCCAGACCGACAAAGAAACACCGCTCATCAGTGTTACAAGCAGAGCTGCAACAATGAATATTACTGTCGCGCCGATAGTGCCGTAACGCAGCGCCTTCTCCGGAGATTTGTCAGACATGCGCTTAACCAGGAAAATACCGGCAATCGAGCAAAGCAATCCAACAGACGACAGAGCCAGTGGCAGGAAGCTCAGGGTACTGTTTTGCACTCCGTCGCCAAGCTGTGCAAGTTCACTGACAGTCATGGTTGAGGCAATAGCGATCGATGCGATCATGCTGCCGCAATAGGATTCGAAGATATCTGATCCCATACCGGCGATGTCGCCCACGTTGTCGCCTACGTTATCGGCAATGACGCCCGGGTTGCGTGGATCGTCTTCCGGTATACCGGCTTCAATTTTACCAACCAGGTCAGCGCCTACATCGGCACTCTTGGTAAAGATACCGCCACCAACTCGCGAAAACAGCGCTACCGAAGATGCACCCATACCAAAGCCGTGAATAGCTTCAGCGTGCTCATGACCCCAAAACCAGTACAACAGGCCAAGACCCAGAAGACCCGCAGAGGCGACGGTAAGACCCATAATCGAGCCACCGAAGAATGCCACGGTTAATGCCTCCGAAGCTCCCTTTTCGGCGGCGGCAACTGTGGTTCTGACATTGGCACGGGTAGCCGTGTACATGCCGAACCAACCAGCGGACGCAGAGAAAAAAGCACCAACAAGAAATGCGATTCCCGTATGCGTGGTATCAAAAGCATAAAAGAGGGCTGCTGCAACAATTATTACGAAAAGCAGCAGAATGGTGTATTCACGCACCAGAAATGCCATGGCACCTTTTTGAATCTCTCGGGCGATTTCGGCAGCTTTGCCATCTCCCTCCGGATATTTAAGCACCTGCATGTAAACGTAAACTGCCATGACGAGCCCGAGCACGCCCAGCAGTACCGGAATAAACCCCATATGCTAATCCTCTGTAAGTTTGCTTTATGTTGTGTTGATACTCATTATTATTCGAACTGGCGATACCAACTCGCAGTCCCACTGCGGAGGGATTCTGCCTCAAGCAGCAACGGGTGCCAAGCTAAACAAGTCAATCCAATTAGCTCAGCAATTGATTTAACAGATATTCTTTAGCACAGCCCGCCAATTCTGCCGAGCAAAATTGTACGGGAAAAATACTTTTCAGGACAGAAGACCCGGACAAAAGGTCAATACCGCAGACCACAATCGCAGCTCAGGTCGTGACCACTCGCTCAGGTGCTTCGACCGATTCCGGCAATTGCCAGTCAACGGCTGCACTCCCGTGCTGCTGCAGATAGTCATTGGCCTGTGAAAAATGCCTGCACCCGGTAAATCCGCGTACCGAAAGTGGCGACGGATGTGCGCTTTGAAGTACCAGATGCCGGCTTTGATCGATCATTTGCCCTTTGCGTTTGGCATACCCGCCCCACAGTATGAACACAGTGTTCTCGGTATTTGTATTCAGTACCTCAATGACCGCGTCGGTGAAAGTCTCCCACCCCATTTTCTGATGCGATGCCGCGGCGCTGTGTTCAACAGTTAAAACGCTATTGAGTAAAAACACCCCCTGGCGCGCCCACGATTCAAGATATCCGTGCTTTACAGGGGTGATTCCGAGATCACTGTTCAGCTCTTTGTATATGTTGCGCAGCGATGGAGGGATTGCCACACCGGGCAATACCGAAAAACACAGACCGTGGGCCTGATTCGGACCGTGATATGGATCCTGGCCGAGAATCACTACTTTTACCTGATCAAAGGGCGTTAAATTAAAGGCCGTAAACCAGCGATCAGGGGGTGGATAAATAGTCGCACCACTGTTGCTGCGTGCCAACAGCTTTGCGCGTAATTCCTTCATGTAAGGCTGCTCGAACTGCGCACTCAGCTGAGTACGCCAACCGGCTTCCATCTTTACATTTTCAATTTTTTTATTAGCGCCAGCCACAGCGGGATCCCCTGAAATATTTAGCACGCATTAACATTAAACCAGCTGACCCAAAATCAGGTGGATAGCTAGATTGACACGTTGTGAGGCGTCACACAGCTTAAAAAGCCGCTATTCTAACCTCTGTCCAAAAACACCTCACGCATACCTTTGAAACTCCCCCCGGACTCAGCTGAACCCAGAGAGCCCGCACGCACGCGTGTGGCAAATTCTATCGCTTGCATCACCACTTTGTTACTGGCGATATCCACCAACGCAAGCGGCCAATCCAACGTTCAAATTACTACACCTGCGCCACAAGATAATGACAATGCACACTGCATATCACCTGCAGTAGCGCCACTACCGGCTTCTCTGACCAAAGCAGAATCTACACAAAAATATCCTGTCAGAAGAGAATTCATTCCGGATGAATCACTGCAGGATTCAGTAGAGCTTTCAGCGGATAGCGCAAACAACGACCCTGAAGACCCGGAAGTCATTCTCCTCAACGGTAAAATTGCCATTCGTCATAGCAACGGTGAACTTACCGCAGAAAACGCACAGTACGATGCCCGCTCCAACATCGCCACCGTTGACGGCGACATGTCGTACCGTGCAGCAGGTCTTGCGGTACAGAGCTCCGACGCCAGGCTGAATATTGCTGAAGGAACATTCGAGTTAGGCGAATCCGGTTATGAACTTGGTAGTGGTGAGGTGGTGGCACAGGGACGCGCAAGAAAAATCACACGCGACGAAATTGGCAGCCTCAGTTTAAAGGATGCCACCTACACAAGCTGCCCACCCGGAGACAATGGCTGGCTGATCAGCGCGGACAGCATAAACCTCAACGCTGAAGACGGTATTGGCACCGCACAGAAAATCACCCTGCGGTTTAAAGACGTACCCATCTTTTATTCACCGGCGTTTAGCTTCCCGATAAACGATCAGCGCAAGACCGGCTTACTAGCGCCACGTGTTAATCAAAGTGATGAAACCGGCCTTGAGTATCGCCAGCCATTTTACTGGAACATCAGACCGAATACCGATGCTACGTTTACCCTGCGCGCTATGTCTGATCGCGGCGTTCAACTGCAAACAGAATTACGTCATCTGAATCGTATAGGTAACTGGATTCTAAACCACGAGTTCATAGACGATGACAGCAGATTTATACCCGGTCAAAACCGATCCTTCGCCAGACTGCGCCACCTGGGTGGTTTTTCAAGTCGCTGGACAACATCAGTAGACCTCAACACCGTCAGTGACAATGACTACTTCGAGGACTTGGGCGATACCTTAAACATCGCGGGCGTCACACACTTAGAGCGGCGCGCAGATCTTACCTATACCGCAGACGACTATGTCTTTCGCTCAAGACTACTGACTTATCAGACTGTTGATGAAGACATCGTTCCCGAGGACAGGCCTTACAGACAGTTACCACAATTTACACTGAACTATAAAAAGTATTTTGCGCAGGCATCATTAAATGCAACCGTAGATACTGAGTGGGTTTTCTTTGACCGGGTCGATTCTGTCACCGGAGCGCGCCTGGATATAAATCCGCGACTTGAATGGAACCGGAGTCGAAACTCATGGTACTCAACAGTTGCCGGCGGGGTCAGATTCACTAACTATAATTTAAATAACTCCGTATCTGAGAACAGAACGGTACCAATATTCTCAACGGATGTCGGTATGTTCTTTGATCGAACTAATAAAGATGGCAGCAGACTAACACTTGAGCCCAGACTCTTTTACCTGTACGCCAAAAGAAGAGATCAGGATCAGCTCCCGGTGTTCGATACCGGTGCGCTGGATTTCAACTTTTCACAACTGTTTCGAGAAAACAGCTTTTCAGGAGCCGACCGGATTAATGATGCCAATCAACTGAGCTTTGCTTTGAGCTCGAGTGTGGTCAACGCTCAGGGTCGTGAAAAATTTCAGGCGAGTGTCGGTCAGACGCTGTTTTTTCAAGACCGCGAAGTAACCCTCCCGGGTGGCGAGGTGGAAACCGCATCAAGCTCCGATATTGTTGCCGAATTTAATCTTGAATTTGATCGAAACTGGAGCGGTCAGAGCGCCTTGCAGTGGAATCCGAATACCAGTACCACTGAGCGTTCTTCAGCAGAACTGCGCTATCGCGATGGTCGTGATCGATTGTTCAATATCGGGCATCGTTTCATTCGAGACGTCGGTGAGACAGTCAATACCTCTATCGCCTGGCCAATCAAAAACAATTGGCGTGTAGCTGCCGGAGTAAACTATTCACTGGACGACAATCTGGCCATTGAGACGGTGGTTGGCCTGGAATACGAAAGCTGCTGCTGGGCATTTCGAACTGCCGCAAGACGCTTCATCACGGAGAACGGCGAGGATACAAACACACCATTCTTTTTCCAACTGGTATTGAAAGGCCTCGCGCCGGTCGGCCAAAATGTAACCGAAGTGCTGCGCGAGTCCGTCGGCGGGTATAATAGCAGCGACGAATAAACCAACGAAACACCTGGACTGCCTATTCCGTTCCGCCACACACCCGAACCACTATCTGCCAGACACAAAGGCATACGCATGCGACTAGTTTCACAATCAACTTCTGCTTTACTATCAAAACCGGATTCATCGACAAACCGGATTTCACTATCAAGTCAGAAGACCAGTTCTTCACAAGCGAACAGCCCTATGAAAGTTATATTTACTCAGGCGGCCAATGCGCTGGCTTTAGCATCACTCATAACCCTGGCAACATTAAACACAGCACTGGCCGAAGAAACACCACTCGACAGCATTATTGCAGTCGTTAATGACGATATCATTCTCAACAGCGAATTCACCCGTGAACGCAACGCGATGCTGAATCAGAATCAACCAGGCCTGCCGCGCGGTGAAGAGCTGCACAGACTCGTGGTAGAGAGACTGATCATCCGTTCGATTCAGTTGCAGGAAGCAGAGCGCAGAAACATACGGATCGATGAAAGCGGATTGCAACGTGCAATCGAAGACATGGCAGCCAACGCCAGCATGACAACAGCAGAAATGCGTGATTCGATTACCAAAGACGGATTAGACTTTCTAATGTTTCGTGAAGACTTGCGTAAGAATCTGACAGTTTCAACTCTCACCCGTCGTGAGATTCAATCGAATCTGTTTGTCTCCGACGCTGAAGTTCAGGAGTTACTTAGCACCAGCAGTTCCGGCGGCGGTGAATTTCGTTATACGCTCGAACATATTTTAGTAAAACTCCCGCAGCAGGCAGATACCCAACAAGACACCGAAGCGCTCGGTATTGCCCGTGACATTGCAAGCCGTGCACGAGATGGCGAAACTGTCGCAACGCTTGTGAGAAATGCACGCGCCAATGGCACGGACATAGAAGGCGGCAACCTGGGTACACAAAGTCTCGAAGACCTGCCCGAGCTTTTTGCCAGACAAATGAATGGACTGCAGGAAAATGATGTCACCGAACCTCTAAGAAGCGTTGCGGGCTACCACGTACTAAAGTTAATCGCACGCACAACAGTGAGCCAGACAACACCCAGCCGGGTCCGAGCAAGGCACATTCTGGTTAGCACGCGTGGTGGTCGCAGCAATACCGAGGCTCAACAACGCATTCGGGAAGTACAGCAGCGACTCACCAGCGGCACTGATTTCGCAGAGGTTGCTGCGACCTTCTCAGATGATGAATCAAGCGCTTCGCAAGGCGGCAGTCTGGGTTGGTTTGGCGGTGGTGAAATGGTCGCAGAATTCGAACAGGCCGCGTTTTCAACACCGGTAAACGTTCTCAGCCAGCCGTTCAAAACAGCATTCGGCTGGCACATTCTGGAAGTACTTGAACAGCAACTGCCTGAAACGTCCGCCGAAGCAGATGCCGCCAAAGCGCGGGAACAACTGCGACAAAAGAAAGGCGAAGAGAGATACCAGGCATGGCTCGAAGATCTGCGCGACGGTGCATACGTTGAGCTGCGCGGTTTCGCAAAAAGATACCAATGAATGACTGCGTCCGGATTGCTGTCACCGCGGGTGAACCCGCAGGTATAGGTCCGGATCTCTGTGCAGCTCTCAAGAGCAAACCCGGTGCCGAGCTGGTTATCATTGCCGATCCGGATGTCTTAGAGTCGCGCGGCAATACCCTCGGCATAGAGACCGAATTCAGTTTTTTCAATGAAAGCAACGCTTGCGAACAAGTAAGCGTACTACCCCTGAAAACCGTTTCATCGGTAGCGACCGGCACGCTCGACCCCACGAACTCAGCTTACGTACTTGAATCAATTCGCATTGCAGTTGACGGCTGCCGTGACGGAATATTTGACGCGATGGTCACACCGCCGGTGCACAAGGGCGTGATCAATGATGCCGGAATACCGTTTTCCGGCCACACTGAGTATATCGCTGAAAGACTCAACGCAACGCCGCTGATGGTGCTTGCCGCAGAGGCACTTAAAGTTGCGCTGGTCACAACACATTTACCACTTAAAGATGTAGCAGACGCGATCACTCACGATGGCGTTGTCGATTGTCTGCAAATTCTACATGACGACTTACAGTCAAAATACAAAATTAAAATGCCGCATATTCTTGTCTGTGGGCTTAACCCGCATGCCGGTGAATCAGGCCATTTAGGCATGGAGGAAATAAACACCATTACACCCGCAATAGAGACCGCTCGCACAAAAGGTATTAACGCAACCGGACCATTGCCTGCAGATACACTGTTCACCCAAAGACACCTCAAGGATGCTGATGCAGTGCTTGCAATGTTTCATGATCAGGGCTTGCCGGTGTTGAAGTACGCAGGCTTTGGCAATTCAGTCAACATAACCTTTGGCCTGCCCATCATCCGCACCTCGGTCGACCATGGCACGGCCCTTGATCTTGCCGGGTCCGGTAAAGCTTCCGACGGCAGTTTGCACGCCGCTATTGATCTGGCCATTGATCTGGCGCACAACAAACTCCGCAGCAGCTAGCGCGGCGTATCAAAGAAATGCCCAGACACAAAGCGCGTAAACGTTTCGGTCAGAACTTTCTGATCGACGAGCAAGTCATTGAGCTGATATGCCGAGTATTCGCAGCTCCCGCTAACAAAGAACATGCGCTGATTGAGATAGGCCCGGGACGAGGTGCATTAACCAGCGCGCTACTAAAGCTCGAACAGCCACTAACGGCTCTCGAACTTGATCGGGATCTGATTCCAATACTTCAAACCAGATTTTCACACCATCGTCATTTTACGCTTGTACAGGGCGACGCACTGCAAACAGATTTTGGCGAGATCGCTCAAAGCAAACCTATGCGATTGGTAGGAAACCTGCCGTACAACGTGGCCACACCACTTATATTCCAACTACTGGATGATATCGACAGCATCATTGATATGCATTTCATGCTGCAATGGGAAGTCGTCGCAAGGCTATGTGCGATACCCGGTGCTGCCCACTATGGGCAACTATCGGTCGTGGTACAGAATCTCTGCGACGTCAAAGCACTGTTTCAGGTACCACCTACCGCTTTCTCGCCAGCACCCAAAGTAGAGTCCGGGTTTATCGCGCTGACACCCCGAGCCAGACCGTTGGTTCCGAAAGAACTTCACCCATCGTTTAACAAACTGGTCAAAACCGCTTTTGCACACAGACGCAAAACACTGAGAAACAACCTCAAAGGCATGC
This sequence comes from uncultured Granulosicoccaceae bacterium, assembly GCA_964649465.1. GTDB lineage: Bacteria > Pseudomonadota > Gammaproteobacteria > Granulosicoccales > Granulosicoccaceae. Next base: position 16,687 of record CAZYRP010000032.1, read on the forward strand.
TCAGCACTACGGAAATTGAAGCGACAGGTATTGATCCGGGTGCCAGGGCAGAGACTTTAAGCCTGGACGACTACGCGAAGCTTACCACCACCCTAAATCAAATCGGATAGGATCAATTCGGGTCGGTTCAATACGGATCGGAGCAACCGGACATAGATCAATAGAGATCCGCTTAAATTCACATCCGCAATTCAATTAGCATTGGGTAGATTGCCGGGCAGGGCCCCGTAAGAACGGAAGCAAAAAAGTCTCTTCCGATGAGACCCAACTCATTGCCCGCCTTACCGCTATCCAGTCCGTGGCTGGGTAATAGATTGATGAATTCATTGCCATATTTCATCACCCAAACAGATGATAAGCTGAAAAAGAAACACCATTCTGTGATGCATATATTCCTGTCCACCAGCTCAGACAGATAAACAGACTCAGTCCACTCCACAACATCTCAGCCAACAGCAATCCACAGGGGTTTAAATCTGCGCTGACCCAATGCTCACTTTGGCTAACGTCGCCGGGCAATTAGCTTACCTGGCAACAAGCGTTTTGAGAAAATACAAGCGACTGCCCCAAAGGCATTGAAACCCTATACAATTAACGCAAATCATCCAATATAACCCGGGAATCCTGGTGACAGACACAGACGACACCGAACATCAAGAACCAACTGACACCAGCATCAAAGTGGATGTAGCGACAAGATACCTTGAAGATGATTCAGATCCCGAAGACGACAAATTCGTTTTTGCTTATACCATTACTATTACCAATCAGGGTGACACGGCTGCAAAGCTGTTAACACGCCACTGGGTTATTACACACGGCAATGGCAAAACTCAGGAAGTCAAAGGCGAAGGGGTAGTTGGCAAGCAACCATTGATCAAACCCGGCCAGGGTTACCAGTACAATAGCTGCACAATCCTTGAGACACCCGTAGGCACTATGGGTGGCAGTTACCAAATGATCGATGAAGATGGACAGCAATTTGACGCAACCATTCCAGACTTCGTTTTATCCGGTCCTTACACACTGCACTGAGTGTGGTGTATCAAGCAGATAATTTTTACATATGGCCACCTACGCAATTGGCGATATTCAGGGTTGCTATGACCCGCTTTGTCGACTTCTGGAAAAAATAAATTTTGACCAAAGCACTGACCGCTTATGGTTTGCAGGGGATTTAGTTAACCGCGGCCCAAAGTCGCTGGAAACACTAAGATTTGTAAGAGCACTTGGCAATAACGCAGTTACAGTACTCGGCAACCATGACATCCATCTACTTGCCTTGCACTACGGTGTGCGCAAACGTAAAGATAAAGACTCCACACTGTTCCCAATTCTGGATGCACCAGATAAAGAAGAGTTAATAAACTGGCTGCAATCCAATCCACTGATACATATTGAACAAAACTACCTGCTGGTACACGCCGGAATCCATCCACACTGGTCACAGGAAACACTGCAAACTATAAAAGTTGAAGTTGAATCAGCAGTAAGTAATGCACGCAGTAAGAAAGCGCTGAGTAAGCTCTACGGCAATACCAGCGGCACCTGGGCGGACGCTGAAAATTCAAAAGACCGGATTACTTTCGCACTGAACTGCATGACCAGAATGCGCTACTGCGATAGCGATGCCGCTCCTGAATACAAGTGTAGCGACTCACCAGGCAATCAACCTGCCCCACTCATTCCCTGGTTTGAAATTAACAACGATGCACTGTCAGAACATACAATTTTATTCGGCCACTGGGCAGCTCTCGGGTATCACCATCACAAAAACGTGTATGCACTCGACAGCGGCTGTGTCTGGGGAAATTCCCTGACATCACTCAGGCTGGAAGACAAACAAGTATTCTCAGTCAGTTGTAAAAAATAACTTATTCGAGCTACGAACCGGCAACCGCCATCTTAGCCGGAAGTTTTTCCAATATGCTGTACGTAAAACGATAGCCACCTTCGTCAGTCTCATCGTGCGCTTCACTGGATAGCTCACGCCAGTCCTCCGGTTGATAGCTCTTCAACCAGGTATCCCCATCAGAAAACTCGTGATCAATAACCGTCAGATACAGGCGTTCAATATACTGCATCGCTTCCTGACAAATTGAAGCACCGCCAATCACCATCATTTCATCAGCCTGATGCTCTTGCGCCAGGTTAAATGCCAGCTCAAGTGAAGAAGCTACCTGGACGCCGTCAGCAGTCCAGTCTTCACTGCGGGTAATGACAATATTCGGCCTGCCGGGTAACGGCTTGCCAATGGAATCAAAGGTCTTGCGACCCATAATCACAGGCTTACCCATTGTGATACGTTTGAAGTATTTTAAATCAGCAGAAATATGCCATGGCATGCCACCGTTTTTTCCAATAAGGCGATTTGAGTCCATCGCCATAATCATCGATATTCGCATTTTTCAGAGCCCCTCAGTTCCAACATCTGATTTTATAAAACAGATTCAAAAAGCGCCATTACCACCTAATTTTACGCGCAATTCATCAGTGTAACCCGGCTTGTGGGGCTGAGCCCGTAAGGCAGCGTTATACTCCTCATCAGCCAGCAGTTCTGAACGAAACCATGTGCCGGTACGATTACCACCGCGGCGATTAGTCACTTCTACCTTGTAGTAGAAATCGTCTATCTTATTTGCAAATACAAAATTGTTGTGTACGTGCACCGCCAAAAAGTAGATATCATCAACAATGCTGTAAATGTAGAAGTTAGGCTTGTTAACCGGAACTCTCTGCAAATCAAAGGGTACTTCAATTTCGCCTAACACAGACTGCAATTCAGAGACAAAATCTAATGCCGGTGTTTTTTTATGGTTGTAACCTGGTCCACCCACGGCATACTTCTGTTGCTCACGCGTAGCAATAAGCGTGTAATTAGGAATATCGACAGACCCTTCAAAGGGATATTTGCCTGCTACCTGCCGATATTTTTCTATATAAGCTGAAAGCGTTTTTAAATCTTCCAACCTGGCTATATCAAGGTCGTGCTGCAGCAATTCGCTGGTGCCGCTGAAGCCTGAATTTGCAGGAGACGAAGCGCAGCCAGCCACTAACAAACACGCTAGTCCAAAAATTAGTCGCAAACACTTTTTCATTAGTAGATGACTTCCAACACACGCAGCAATTGCTATTGCTGGCAGTGCATAAACTGTGGTTTAAGTCAGATATTATTCTTCCTCAACCTGCCTCAATTCTGCAAGCCGTTCTTTCAGATAGCTTCCTGCCGTATGTCTTTGCGACAATACCACTTCGGGGCGCGGATGAAGAAACAACGGAATAGATACTCTGGATTTATTGAGATCGATGCCCTCCGGATTCACCACTCGATGTGAAGTAGAGGGAAAGTAACCACCTGAAGCCTCTTGAAGCATATCCCCTATATTAACAACAAGATTGCCAAAGTCACAGGGTACCTCCAGCCAGCTTCCGTCACGGGCTTTCACTTGTAGACCAGGCTCATTGGCTGCAGGCAGTATGGTGATTAAATTAATATCTTCATGGGCGGCTGCTCTAATGGCATCAGGTGTTTCTTGACCACTTAAGGGTGGATAATGAAGCACTCGCAGCAATGATTGCTCACTGCCAGCCATCATCGCAGGTAAAGGTTCACTGTAATCCGCTTTGACTTCTGTCGGACTATGTTCTTCTATCCATGATAACAATGTAGCGCCGAACTCACCTGCAACCCTGTAATAGTTGGTAAGCTCCTCCTTCAAAGCCGCAGGGCATTTTCCCCACGGGTAATAGTGGTAGTACTCTTTTATGTCTCTGACCAGACGCCCCTTCGCCGCTTCAGCGTCTTGTGCCGGAAAAAAGCCGTCGAATTTTACTGGATCAAACCGATAGTTGTTTTTTTCATCACTGGAAAAAAATTCCAGCCAATTTTTATAAATTGAATCGACAGTAGGTTGCGGTATCGGGTGATTGCACAATACACCAAACCCGGTTTCCCGCAGCGACTCGACAAACCGCGACGGAGCATCTGAATCAGTAAAATCGACTATTTCCAATGCCTGGATTGATCCCCGGGTTGATGCCAGGGCTGACGTGTGGGCTGACGTGTGGGCTGATGGATCGGTAGTTGGCTGATTTGGCATAGCTGCAAGCTGGTAGTTCACTTGTCAGCCAGATTAACACACACCGTTGTCAGTATTGGCACCTGATACCAATCGTCATAACAATTTAATTCTTTCTGCAGACAAAGCACCGCAACATGCTGTGCGACAGGCGACCCGGCGAGCAACTCAGGCTGCCGCAATCTGATCATGTTGTGCAAGAAGATCCGAGAAGTCAATAAATGACATCGCTTTAGCGAATAAGAAACCCTGGTATTCCTGACAGTCGAAATTCTGAAGCGCATGCAATTGCTCCTGTGTTTCGACACCCTCTGCCACTACATCAAGCTCGAACAGTCGCGCCATAGAAACGATGAGCTCAACAATCGGCCTGACGCTATCGATCTGCATAATAAAAGATCGATCAATTTTAAGGCAATCTATCGGATAGCGATGCAGATAGGCCAGATTCGAGTAACCAGTGCCAAAGTCATCAATGGCTATACGAAAACCGTGGGTTACCAGGGCATGAAGTTTTTCAATCGTTGTTTGATCATGCCCGAGCAATACAGATTCGGTAATCTCTAACTCAATAAGTTCAGGCTTACCATGATTAGATTTTACGATATCTACGAGATCACTCACCAGGGTGTCTTCACCAAACTGTAGAGGAGATAAATTCACTGATATTCTGATGTCATAGCCCTTCTTTTCCCATTCAACCTGCGCTATAACCGCATCGCGTAAGACGTATTTACCCAGCTCCGCAATTAATCCCGACGCTTCACATGCAGGTATAAACGTTCCGGGTGATATGAGGCCTTTTTCAGGATGTTCCCAACGCACCAGTGCTTCCGCACCGGTTATGGTGTCACCGTTGATACTGACTCTCGGTTGAAAGTGAGTAATAAACTGACTTTCCTCAAGCGCTGTTGTCAATTCTGACTCGAGGGTTATTCTGGACTCTACTGCCTCACTTAAATTTTCTGAAAAGAACGAGTAATTGTTTCGTCCGTTATCCTTGGCATGATACATAGCCAGGTCAGCGTGACGCATCAAATCGTTTATATTACGACCGTTTTCCGGACACAGACTGATGCCAATCGACGGTGTCACACTGATTTCGCGCGATTGAAGGACAATAGGTTTGGGCAATTCAGCTTGAATTCGTTTTACAACATCCTCCACCGTCGCCTCATCTGTAACCGGGGAGATAAATATTAAAAACTCGTCTCCTCCCAATCGGGCAACGGCGTCTACATTACGTACTAATTTTTTTAGCCTGTCGGCAACAGCTATCAGTAACTGATCACCTGCATCATGACCGAGCGTATCGTTAACATCTTTGAAATGATCAAGATCGATGAAAATTAATGCTGCCTTTTGTTTCGCGGCGAGTATTTTTTCAAGCCGATTTTTAAATTCCATCGAGACATAATTTCGATTGGGCAAACTGGTCAGGGTGTCGTGCTCAGCAAGAAATTGAGCATGCTCCTCAGTTGCTTTCAGTCGAGAAACATCGACCTCACTGATTAACCAGGCGTGATCACCTGTCACAGAATCAAGACACCTGCGTGCAGTAATATCGTGCCAGGCTATGCCATCTGATGTCTTCACACTCGCGACCGTACTAACTTCCTGTTCTGTGGCATTTAGCAACAGATCCGATACAGCATCAGTTACAAAATGACTGGTAAGTGATTCGTTGTATGTTCTTGCAGCCGTTCGAGCCGCTGGATTACGGTAGAGAGGCTCTCCCGTGGCAGCATATAGTGTAATCATCACCGACGTGTGCAATAGCGCCTCTGCACTCCTCAGTGCGTCATTATCCAGTTGTGATTCAGACAACGCTTCACACAACATGGCCATTCGGCCGTCCTGCAGAAAAACGCTGCTAAAAACCACCTTCATATTCTGCGGCTCACCGTTTGGATAAAGAGTCCACATTTCCCGAAACTGTATTTCTTCATCACGCAAAAAATCACTGCGATATTGCAATAGTCTGTTGGCAACAGTCTCGGTCATATCCTTACCGAAATCACGGCTCTGTAAATCCTCCAGTGACTCTGCCTGCCAAACAACCAGCCCTGCTGCATTCGCCCAATGCACGCTGGTGTTATCAAAATCATAAATCCATACAGGTTGTTGCAGCTTTCCGATTACAGATATCTGGCTGCTATTCGCTTGCGTCTTACAGGTCATAACTATTTATAATCAGATTTGGCTAATCAGCTGTTAGCAGCATGGGTTTTCCAGGCAAACTGGCCTACTGGATTCGTTTGGTTGTTATCAATACATTCGCTGCCATCTAACAATTCGCCGACTGACAGAAATCCCTTTTGATTGCAAATCCGTTCTATCCACTGACCAATAGCAGGATACGCACTCAGATCAAACCCGCCTTCGTTGGCCAGATGCGTATATCCAAAGACGGCGATGTCTGCAACGCAATACCCAAAGTCTGTAATGAAGTCATGTTGCGCGAGGTGCTTTTCAAGAACACTCAGACCAGCGTTACCACGCTCACGCCATTGCGGGAACATTTCCTCGTGTTCTTTACCCAATTCAGGTGCGATTGCAGTAAAAAAACGAACCGGAGAAATATTGCACTCGAGGGATGTTTGCTCAAAGTTCATCCACCTTACAGTCTGAGCACGCGCCAGACTGGTATCCGGAATAAGATGGCTCTCTTCCGCGAGGTACCACGCAATTGCATTGGATTCACCGATACCCGTCCCGTCCTCAAGCATCAGGTATGGAACTACACCTTGTGGGTTTATCGATAAGAACTCAGGTTTTCGAGTTTCTCCAGCGAGCACATCAATATATTTTGTTTGGCAGTTAATCCCCAACTGCCGGGCAACCAGTGCCGGCTTAAAGCTATTTCCAGATCCTTGCGTTAGGTAGAGCATCATATCTTCTTGCATTCGTATAGCCTTGTTTTCTTTGCAGGGTATCCACTAATTCGACTCGACTAAAAATTGCTGAAGACTTATGTTTCAATGTTCCAGTTTTTATACACACCTTATTCCTAACAGGAATTTAGGTTTAGTTCTCTTGTATAACGTACTTGTTTGTTTTGTTAAGATGTATAACCTACTTGATGCAAAAAAAACATCCCAGCCATGGACAAAATAGAACCCGGGTTATACAGACATTTTAAAGGAAACAACTATCTAATAATCTCAACTGTTTTTGATACAGAGAACGACGCGTCTTTCGTTCTTTACACTGCAGAATCCAAAAAAGAATACAAGCTATGGATACGCCCATTGGAATATTTCTTTAATAATGTAGAAACCAGCAATAAAGTAGAAAAGCGATTCACGTATATACGAAAATTAAAAGAAGAAGAAAAGCAACTACTGCGACGACGGCTATTTGCATGAAAATCCCATTCATCATTTCACAATGGAATACTAATAAATTAATCAAAAAATAGTATTTATGTATTAATTTTTTGGTCAAATAAATCTGTTACGTTCTTTACAGCGAGTGATACCCTCAGCCAAACCCGGTAGGGAATGTCGAGGAAGGCAGATGCAGGAAATCGAATATTTAGTGAACCGCAGATATTACAAGAACACGACTGATCTTGTAGACAAGTCTATCAACACACCGGATGATCTTTGTTTTGTTTTAGTTCAACATGCGTTCCTCCCCAGCATCGACTTCTACCATTGCATTGACTCCAGGCTGGCAGCAGTCATCCTTAAGGGTAGCTCCGCAAAGCAAAACCCCTCGGTAGTAAAAAAATTAAAGAGACTCTTCGGCCCTCGGATTCTGGAATCTGTTAAACGCCAAAACCTTGAAGAGCATTCATTCACAATAAACCTGTTAAAGAAGGTAACTCGCGGCAGACCATTTGTAATACTTGAATACGGAGCATACTTTGCACCGTCACTTTCCGCTATTTGCAAAGATCCTGTTCTCGGCCCGAAACTAATGGGCGTGGTTGAAGGAACCGAAAACGGTATAAAAGGCTCAGCTGACGGCAAAACGAGAGGCTATAACGCAGTGGCACTTCATGCCGCATGCCCGATCATGTCGAAGTCCCGATCTAATATAAAGCACATAATGGATATCGAGATTGGCCCCGCCATTGTCGAGGCAACTGATAAAATATTATGTAATAGATTAGGCCGAAAACTTAAACACTGGCGGGGCACTACAGGTGTTGTCGGAGTAGGCTCAATCGGACAGGGAGTGCTATCGGCTTTAAGCAGCTTAGGGCAAACCCCATTGGTGCACGATACTGATTTAGCAAAAATGGCAGAGCTCGCGCACTGTCAAAACCGGGTAGTAGACCAGCATGCCATCCTCAAAAAAAGTGACCTTCTATTTTTCAATACCGGCAATTGCTTCCTGTCTCAACAACCTGAGTTGCTTTCCTTAGTCAAAAACAATGCACTACTGGTTCTATGTACCTCGGGTGATGTCGAGGCTGGCATACCTCAACTGATTGACAGAGGTGAGATGCATCTTGTCAAAAATCAAAGTGACGCGGAGATTGCAGTTTATAAAACCCGATATGGCAAACACCTTCGCATAATACTCGGGATCGACGAAGTTGGGCAGGCACCCAACATGACAGTTGAAGACGGCTCAGCTTCCCCAGCTAACGTAATGTCCGATATGGAATTTTACGCACTGGGATGTTATCTGGCATCAGACCATGACCTGACTAACGGTACAGTACATCAGTCACCACGGCATATACAGAATATGATTCTAAAAGAATGGCTGGCGGAATTTTATCCGGCAACGATCGAAGCTCCACTGATACGGAAACCATTGAATCGCCTCGAACTGCATTTCGAAAGTACTTCCACTACCACAACGGAGCTTGCAAAGCATAAACTCGTTGACGAGGAAGTTTACGGCCTTCCTGAATCAGGATGAATATACACTGATAAATTAAACACATTAAGTCGTTGTTAAGCTGTTTGTTACGTATAAATAAACAATAAAAGATCACCCCGGCAGAGCCGAGGGGTTCTCCCGGATTGGGCTGGTGCCAATCAAAACGCTCCAGCACAACCTTTCCAGGTGAAGAGAAACTAACTAAGACAAACAAAACATGTTATTCAAAATCTAATCGCTTGATAGCTTACTACCAGCAAATGCAGTGTACTATTTTTGTCTGCATCGGCACTTATCGGTTTAATAAATCAGCTCTTCTCGATGGTGTTCAGAAACTTTTTCATCAGCCCATCCGGTGCATTGATAATGTGTTCGGGCGCGGGAAATTTTCCACTTGTCACATCACTAATATAGTCCTCGAAACCTGCAACACGTTCGGCCTGTATTTCCTGTTGCATCTTATATAGATTTCGATATTGCTTTGAATGCCTGGGCCATGGTGGCGGCTTGTTACCGAGTATATCGTCTGCAAACAGAAACTGGATGTCGCCACCGCTACCCGCACCTATTGAGGAGGTAACCAGTGTTGTTCTTGAGGAAATCTCTTTGAGCAACTCGGCAGGAATCACTTCGATCTCAACCGCCCATGCACCCGCTTCCTGCAACTTTAAAACTTCCTGATAAACCCATAGTGCCTCGTCAAGTGTTTTGCCTACGGCTCGTAAACCTCCAGTCCAGGTACTTCGGCGTGGCACCAACCCGGCATGTCCCTGAACCGGAATGCCGGCATCGGTCGCGGCACGCACCAGTGCCGGGCTCCACTGACACATGATGCCATCAGCGCCTATGTTCATGGCGTCATAGCCGAGGCGCACTGCTTCTGCTTCAGTCGCGGCCGCTGTCAGTGCAACAGAAAATGACATGAATGTGTTGGGTGCAGCGCGACGAATAGCGATCGCTGATTCCGGTTTCGATGCATCGAACCGGACCTTCATCGTATCTATACCCGCGGCCTCGGCTGCCGCTGCTTCTTCCGGCGTAAAAGGCAGCGTTTCACACAAAACACGCTGGCCTTTCGCTTGTTGCAAATCGTACACGGTGTAATTTCGGGTTGTGTAAGCACCACCGGGCGTCATCAGTCACGTCAGTCCGCGTTGCCTTGCGTCTCGTGGTGGTATGCCACCATCGCCGGTACTATGACTCGCCATACTCTATTCCTTACTCAACATTGAAATCTATAATATAAATAAATACTGCTTATTGTTCTGACTATACGCAGTTAAATGAATCGATCACTCAGCATGCTCGATGAAAAATCTGATAGTTGATCGGGCTTTACTTAAGAGGTAGCAAAAGCAATATAACGAGTAGAACAGAGCCAAAGATATTTCCAGCAAATATAAGCAACGAAGAAACTACTAACCCCATACCGATAAGTCGTCCTTTGACAACCGGATAAGGTGGCCGCAGAGGATCATTTGCGCCCGGCATAAAAGGCAATTTGCCGGTGATGCCTCCATAAACTCCGAACACAAGCGCAAACAGCCCTAAAATTATATTAACAATTCCGATGACACTTGCCCTCGTGGTTCATCCGTGTAGTTTTCTATTATCCGGGTCGTAAACATCTGGTGCATAACGAGTTGCCACTCACATAGAACCAAAGGATTGAATGTAGCATTCATCGTAATCAATGACCGCATAGCGCTGTTCCGGGAGACATACAAGTGTATTTACCAGTAGTGTTCATGATATTGCAATGAAAAACAATCAGGAAACACTCACCTGCATGGTCGTATCAGCGCCAGTTGCGAAAAGGATGTCGCTGTTCGAAACATTACTGACCAACAGCCAGGTAAATACCGAACACCAGAAGATAACGTACTGGCACAACGATATTGAAACGGTGAGAAATGCAGACGTGAAATATGGCTGTCGGGTTTATCGGTTTGGGTACCATGAGTCTGCCCATGGTGCAATGGCTGGTAAAAAATAGTGTTGGGATGTTTGGCTGGGACATCAATGCCGATGTCATGCGAACATTCGATAAATCAACCCAATCGGAGTCGAAGTCTGCGCTTCAGTTCTCGAAAACACTATCCGTCTATCGTGTTATTAAATACTTTTGAAATATGCCTATGTAATTTTTTACTCATCACATCGCAGACTAACAATTAAAAATGTCGGCCGCAGAGCGTTACCGCTCCAGCGACCGACGTACCAGTCACATGAATTAAAACCATGAGCCTTTGGCTACATGACTAGTTTTCGAAGACACCAAACGTTGTATTGATCACCGAGTTATCCGGTTGCATGATAACCGGACAGTTGATGATCGCGTTGGTCGGCATCAACCCTGCGATGAAGTCGTTTGGAATCCCGTTGTTCGGGAAGAAATTTTCCACCACCCCTTGCTGAAAGAGCCCCTCAAGATCTTCAATGCTGGTAACAATTCGACGCTCGTTATTGTCAATCGCATCACCAGTCCACATGTAGATGTGAGCATCCCACATTGGAGAGTAGCGCGGGTCCAATGGATCAATCGGGAAGATATTTACCGGATCGATTGCCTGATCTTCAGTCGCGATATTCAGTCCCTGACCCAAACCTTCCGGGTCTGGAATCCCGTTAGCACTTGGAGCAAAACCCAACCGGCTACCGCCTGGGAATTCACCACCCGCACCCGGCAGATCACCAAGTGCCGGTGCAAAAACTCCAAGTTCAATCGCTGCTGCGTCAGGAACAGAGGCATCTGTCACGAAGTGGAAATAGTTGCGTCTGTCGTCATGCCACCCATCAAGCAACTGCATCACAACAAAACGGTTTGTGCGATCAAGGTTGGGATTGCTCTGGTCGTCCTACCCACTGTCTGGAATTCGATCGTGGATGCCGGTAGCGTTAGCAACAAGCTGCGCGTTAAGTACCTGGCCACTGGGGAGAATCACATAAGAAGACCACGCACTGTCCGCGATTGCACCGGGACTCATGTCCGCTGGCGGGAACGACGAACGTGTGATTTCGTTAGGTGTGCCGGGAACGTTCGGATCACCAGCAGTCACAAAACGTGTAGGACTGAAATCAACGCTTCCTTCAAACTGCATGATGCCGTTTTCAAGCGTAACGGATTGAGTGCCAGCAGAGCCTCGCGGAGCTGATTGACGTGGTGCATAGATGATACCCATTAATTCCGCTACTTCCCGATCAGAGGATTCGGTAATAATGTAATCAACGCTGTTTCCATTTGGATCCAAACCCCTAAACATCGGGATACGTGCAGTAGGACCCGAAGGATTTTCATCACTTACCAGATTAAGGTCAACACCGGTAACACTTGGAATGAAGATGTTGAACTCCTCAGGATATACCAGCGCGTTGTTTACATCGTATGGTGTGCCACCATCAGCTTCCAGACCGGCAAGCAATGCACGAGCTTCAGCAACCGGTGCTGTGTCACCAGAGAAATCTGCGTCAGTTGTACCAGAGTCAGTTGAGATGGTGATGTTTACCTCTTCGTCCGGGCCCAGTGTCGTGCTATCACAAGCAGCCACTGCGAATAAGATAGGCAGACTACAAATAGTTAGAGGGCGTATATGTTTCATTAAGATATTTTTCGACATGCTAATGCTCCGAGTGAATATATAGGTCGGAAGGGAAATCTAATACTGTCTCGTCCTTGCCAAGAAGTACGCCAGCACGACTGCCCGGGCGTATCGGGTAGAGCATTAAGCGATGGTTAAGTTCAGTACTCTTGTCAGAGTTGTTGAATCATAAAATGGAACTCTCTCCTTAGCGTTAAATTAAATTGATACTTCTATTACAGCCAGCATACTCATCTATAGAGGGAATAAGCCAATTAGGTAGGTTAAGAAAAAATGACACGGCAACTCTATGGAGTTTTGTTATCAATTCGTGATGAGCTTTGTTATAAATATTTGTTGAAATAATTTCAGCTAAATATGCAAACAGATCAAACTAAAAGAGTGACAGGAAAAATCTCCACCCGCTAATCACTAAAACATAGCGACACCGAGTTTGACTCGTTTTCTATAGGATTCCCAAGTCAGTTTTTTCAGAGACGTCAGCACTAAAATGTAATATTCTCAACACCACTTTACATTACAGAAGAAAGTTCTCTTACTCTGAATAACTACGCCTTTACTATGTTCCGGGCCTGTACACACTAAAGTCAATGTAGTGCAAGACGAAGCCCGGGATTTTCGCAATGAGATCATTCATATCGCTACGCGCCTGATGAAGAATACAGATTAAGAAGGTGTTGTATATCAACTCAGCGGTGCAATAACGCACGACAAAGGTCCGAATACCAGGAAAGAAAACAGAATGTCGAAAAGTACACGCCGGGTGTGGAACTACACACCTACGCTACCGCTGACGCTGGCACCCTATTGGGACTGGCCGGTGAGACCGTTACAAGGTGTTATCTATCTGCTCAAAAGCTGGAACCCGCTTGCATCACGGTTCTTCTTTCTTGCCTGCGCTATCGTCATTTGGAACTGGTTTACCCCTGCTTTAGAACACGCTCAAAACTTTTCATTCAACTGGATGTTCGAAATCTGGCTCAGGAACCTCATGATCCTGACTATTGTGGCAGGTGGTCTGCACCTGCTTCTGTGGCGGCTACGCGTTCAGAAGGATGACTACCGATACGATTTGCGCCCAATGGCGATTGGCTCACGGAGGTTCTTTTTCAAGAACCAGATCCGGGACAACATGCTGTGGTCCTACGTGGCGGTATTTTTCTGGACTGGATTCGAATGTCTGATCTGGTGGGCATCTGCAAATGGCTGGGTCACGTTTATCGCGTTTGACACGCACCCGTTATGGTTTCTGCTGTTAATTATTCTGGTCCCGATCTGGGCTGGGTTGTATTTCTACGCACATCACCGGCTACTGCATGTTGGACCATTCTACCGACACATTCATTCCTGGCATCATAAGAACATTAACACCGGACCGTGGTCTGGTTTGGCTATGCACCCGGTCGAAAGTTTTATCCTTATGACCGATGTGGTGATTTTTCTTATTGTGCCCGCTCATCCTATCCATGTATTGTTTCTGATGTTCCACCACGGGATCGGAGCACCAACTTCGCATGCCGGGTTCGACAAACTCCGGCTGCGCAGATCTATCAGCATCGAAGTTGGTGATTTTTATCATCAATTGCATCACAAGTACTTCGACTGTAATTACGGAACCTGCGAGACTCCCTGGGATCGATGGTTCAATACATTCCACGATGGTACACGCAAAGGTGATGCACTGTTAAAAGAGCGCCGTAAACGGTTGTGACACAAAGACTCAGACTAAAAAAATATCTGTCATGTCTTGCAATGCAACAGCATCCGATTGTTCAGGTGATATTTGCACAACCTGTCCCTCTACGAATTACAGATATAGGTCGCTATTTCTGCGGATTCCGATTTTGTCGTTGGCGTAGTTAAGGGCGCTGTTGTCGGCTCCACACCGAGCCATTCGCAATTATTGTAATAACCGGGCTTTTGAGACGCGTTAACAGCACAACCTATAGAGCCCTGGGTATTTAGTTAATCCTGTACTAATCGGAATCCCACCAGATGGTGTTCATCTGTGGGAACTCTGGCGTATCGCGTTGCTGATCTTTGCCAGCTGCTATCACCGAACCAGGCGCCGCCACGCACGGAACGCTTCGCCTGACTGTTCGGGCTAGCGCATTCTGACTCCGCCCCATCATACGTTTCGCTATAAACTGAGCAAGTCCACTCAGCTATATTGCCTGCCATATCATGCAAGCCCCAGGGATTTTCAGGGTAGCTCCCAACGGATGCGCTCTGGTTCAATGTACGGTTAAAATTAGCCTGCTGAATAGTTATGGTATTCCCGGTGTAGTAAGGCGTAGTTGTCCCGGCCCTGGCCGCGTACTCCCACTCTGCCTCGGTGGGTAGCCTATAGTTTTTACCGGTTTCTGCAGTCAGCCATTCTGCGTAGTCAGATGCATCCTGCCAACTTACAAATATGACCGGTCGGTTGTCCCTTCCGTAGCCGTTGTCTGCGGCTGGTGAACGCTGTGTAGCGCGTGCAAATACGTCGTATTGATTAAAAGTTATTTCGTACTTACTTATTTTAAAAGCCGACAAGGTTAATTGTTTCTGTTGTTCGTCGGCTTTTCTGCCTACCTCCTCAATCGGGCTGCCTAACATGAAGCTACCAGCAGGTATTGTTACCATCTCTGGTTCTATGTCCGCAATGTTTACGCCGGTTGGCATTCCGATCGCTTGCAATGGCTCCGAGAAATTCGACACCCACAGGATGGCAGTCATTAAGAATACACCACTTAAAATCAAAGCTGGAAGTAGAAATCGGCTGCGCGTTAAAACTTTTGGAGCGGATGAGCCCGGTAATTTTACATTGCCTGAATTGGTGGAGTCTTGTGACAGAACAACCTGGTGAACGTGAATGGGATCATCTATATTTTTTACAGTCTGGTAGCCAAGATCGTTAAATCCCACTTCCAGCTGATTTCCAACTACTGCACGAACAGTCTCCGATATGCAAATTCCGCCCGGTTGTGCAAGGCTCTCCAGTCTCGCGGCAACGTTGACACCATTACCGTAAATGTCACCACGATCAGATATTACATCCCCCAAATTGACGCCGATGCGAAACTCCACTCTTTGTTCCACTGGTATATCGTTGTTTATCTCTGCCAATTTTTTTTGCGAAGCCACAGCGCAAACCAGCGCCTGCTTGGCTGTGCGAAACTCGGCCAGTATCGCGTCACCGGCATAGTGCACAACTTGCCCGGAATGATCACTTATTTGCCTTTCCAGTAAATCAAGGTGACTGGCTAACTTGCGATGAGTGCCCAACTCGTCCGCACCGGTCAGGCGGCTATAGCCGGCAACATCTGCATAAAGCACAGCAGTAAGCCTGTGTTCTAATTTATCTTCAATCACGAGTTCAGCTTTTGTATTGGATTGCTCTGCATCGGGTATGTTTTTCAGCGCGTGTCAGATCAGTTCAATAAACCGGTATATCTGAAAATTAAACGGTAAAGGCGCTCCATGAAACCTCGAACAGTACGAAATGGCATCAGAGGCAGCTTTCACCGACCTCCTGGATAATATGGAGTACCTTAGTGCAGTCGAAATCGACAGCGCTCATCTTCAAAACACTCCCATTTCGAAATTACACCATTCTCAAATAAAAATCTTGTCCACTAGCAAGTCATTGCTGGTGTAACTCCGCCATATACCGTGAGTCCGGTTACATCAAACACACCTCAGCTGCGGGTAAAGATCCAAACCAAGGCTGTTCTTTGTGCATACTGCAGACTTAACAACAGTAAATAAAGACACATCTCGAAGAAAATCACCGATCGGCCAGGGCAACACGACAAGCATACATTTTAAATCCGGAAATTTGAACGGCAACACCTGAATATTCGAACCATGAGGATCTATAGTTAGTTTTAATTCTCAATAGGAATTTATAAACTATCGATCGATAATCTTACGGAATAACATTCTCCAGATACCTGGTTACTACTTTAACTGGAAGAGATAATTCTGCGTGTCGATATCCGTCGACGAGGTCGATGATTTAAGAAAATTGCCAAAAGTAAGACCACTTAAAGCCGCCGATGGAAGCCGTGGTGCTAAAAGCAGAAAACCGCCCAAAGGTGGTGTTGAAGACCTGGTTTTCACTGAACATAAAAACGGCAAACGCCGTCTACAATATATCTATGAGGGTGACACCTATTATATTGAATACTCACCATCCGACAGAGATAACTGTTTTGATTTCACCTCTCGAACTGTCACCAACAGAGGTTCTGTTGAGAGTGGAGAGTATTGCCGATAGTTAAGGCAATTTAGTCGACTGAAAAAACATAAGGCATTGGTGTTTTCAAATTTTTAATTTATTTCTTTGCGTTAAAACCGTCCTTACTGGTACCGTCTAACAAAATAATTCCTCAAGCTCTGACTTCGGCAGATATTGCTGTATAGATTTCCTGATAGCAGACAGTATGTAGTGTTTGTTTGGCAACTGTGAAAAAAGGAATGCCCGGACGTAGGGTCAATACCATGCCACCAGCACTGAATGGAAAGGCATACTTGTCTCTTTTCCGATTATCCGGCCACATTCAACATTTGTATAAGAGCAAGCTTCATTCTCTTTAGTACAAATCTTTCCACCACATTAGGTATTTTTAAGACTGCGCGGCTCCGCTATACGCTCCTTAGTAGCTTCAGAAAACGCTCAATGATAATGGTTTCAGCATGCTGAAACTCCGGACAATACTCAGACGAACGCATAGCAAGCTTTTAACCGCCCTTTTTTATCCGCATAACAATCACTGCTATAAACGACTTACTGGTTACGGATAGATATCGTATCGATATGGATTATGCTATTTAACGCTCGTGTTTTATGTTACGGGCGGCGAAGATCAACATTTATTGAAATTCCAATCAAAACCAGCAATTGATGCGATATTTATGTTTCGTAAATTTGCGGCATTTTCTGTATATAGATACTGTCCAAGTTGCAGGTATTAACTGGACACTATTTTGAATTTCCCTATTCGCTTTTCCTGAGCGTGATTCGCCAGTCCAGCAACAACCTGCACAGGATCACAAATGTTGTATTAAATTTCTCTGTTGACGACCTGGGAAGGATTAATTCTGGCACTGCGTTTTGTCCACTGCTAGTCTCTTTGAAGTGGTTAAATCCTCATAATTGAGGACGTCACTGCCCATTAAGTTACATGGGTCAAAGGTATTTCAACCAAAATAAGGAAATTTAAATGACTAATCTAAAGATAAATTGTGGAAAACCGAAATCTGCATATGGATTGCAATGTGTCCTGGCAGCCTGCGGGCTATTTGTCGCTTCACACGTCTCAGCGACCAATAGTGTCACCTCGAATGTAACCATAGACGGTGAGACCACAAGTGTACTGTGGAGTTCTTATTCCAGATTTGACGGCGATGGAGTTGCCTCAGTCAATGAAGATGGAAGTTGCATTACGCTTGATGGTGACTCATGGGTAGCTTTTGACTTTAATCATCTTGCGCTCGAAAGCACCACTATTATGTTCGAATACACGTCCACTGTCGAAGGCGCAAGACAGGGCATAGGCTTTGATACAGATGACAGACCAGGTTCCGCCAACGCCTTCAAATTGCATGGTACGGATCCATTTGGTCTGAGAGTATTTGAAACCTATGAAAATCTAGGCATGCCAATGGAATATGAAATCCCGATGGGTGCAATATTTAACCTCCAGGTGCCACGATTGTTCAATTTTTTCTATCTCTATAATGAAGGTAACGGAAACGGTACCTACTGCAATATAAACATTTTCGACGGCCCCCTGGGTGTGCCGGGTGAGCCGGGTGAGCCGGGTACCGACGGAAATACCATACTAAGTGGTGTGGGCGCGCCAGGCGACTCGCTTGGTGTTGATGGTGATTTTTACGTTGATACTCAATCTGTCGAGTTCTACGGACCAAAGTCCGAAGGTGCCTGGTCTTCTCCGATCGCGCTAACGGGTCCAATGGGCGATCCTGGTCCGCAGGGTATGAAAGGCGACACTGGAGACAGCGGGGAACAAGGTCCGATTGGCCTCCCAGGTCCGCAAGGTATGAAAGGTGATACCGGAGACACCGGGCAACAGGGTCCGATAGGCCTTCCAGGTCCGCAAGGCATGAAAGGCGATACGGGAGACAAAGGGGACCAGGGTGATCCAGGCCCGGCTGGGCAAGGTGGCGGATTACCTAATCAGTTAGCTCTTCCCTCCACCCCAACTGAACCGTCAGTTTTGCCGGTCGTCGGTGGCGGTAATGATATAAAGTTACAAATTTCTTCAGCCATCCATAAAATCGCCAAAACCACTGGAGATGGTGAAGACACCATTATCTGTAGAATAGCCCCTCCGTCTGACACCACCAGCTACGCCAAAGCGCTGCTGTATCGCACTGACACCACTGGCAAAGCTATACGATTTATCGTACCCGTCCGCCCAATACCCCCTTTTCAGCATTGAAAACACGTTAAACAATAG